>CAMBXY010000005.1 GCA_945871945.1 Bordetella parapertussis | reverse complement strand
TGGCGCAACCGTTTTGCCGCTTTAGGCCCGTCTTTTCACACCTCGGTGAGCGCCACCCCTTTGCGTGATGTGCACTGGGTGGGCCGCAATGAAAGTTTGGCCAAGGGTTTGGGCTTGCCAGACCACTGGTGGCAAGAGCCTGCTGTTTTACAAGCATTGGCTGGAAACCTGGTCTTGCCCGGCAGCCAGCCACTGGCCAGTGTCTACAGCGGACATCAGTTTGGCGTGTGGGCCGGTCAGTTGGGCGACGGCCGCGCATTGTGGCTAGGCGAAATCGACACGCCCATGGGGTCCCAAGAATTGCAACTCAAGGGCGCGGGCGCCACGCCTTATTCCCGCATGGGCGACGGGCGGGCTGTCTTGCGCTCGAGCATTCGCGAATTTTTATGCAGCGAAGCCATGCATGGCTTGGGCATTCCCACCACCCGCGCTTTGGCCATCGTGGGCTCACCCGACAAGGTATTGCGCGAAGAACTGGAAACCGCGGCGGTGGTCACACGGGTGGCACCCAGTTTTTTGCGATTTGGCCATTTTGAGCATTTCGCCGCCTCTGGCCGCCATGAAGAACTCAAGCAACTCGCCGACTTTGCGATGGCGCAGCACTTTCCTGAACTCTTGGCCACGCCCGAAGGTGTTGAGCGTTACTTGGCCATGCTGGGCATGGTCATGCGCAGCACCGCGTCCTTGCTGGCGCAGTGGCAGTCGGTGGGGTTTTGCCACGGCGTGATGAACACCGACAACATGAGTTTGTTGGGTCTGACCATAGATTACGGCCCGTTTCAATTTCTCGATGGCTTTGACCCCGCGCATATTTGCAACCATTCGGACCATCAAGGGCGCTACGCTTTTGCCCGTCAACCCCAGGTGGCGTTTTGGAATTTGTTTTGCTTGGGCCAAGCTTTGCTGCCGCTTATTCAAGACCAAGAAGCGGTGGTGCAGGTGCTGGATGGCTTTAAAACCCTTTACCCCCAGCAACTCGATAAGCGCATTGCGGCCAAACTGGGCTTGGATGAAGTGCAAGCCAGCGACCATGGCTTGATTGATGCCGCCTTTCGCCTGCTGGCCACAGAACGCACTGACCACACAATTTTTTGGCGACGCTTAAGCCATGCCGTGGCAAGCTACGCCGACACCCGAGAAGTGCAAGCTTTTGCAACGGTGCAAGACTTATTTTTAGAACCGTCAGCTTGGCAAGCGTGGTTGGCTCTTTATCTTGAGCGCATTGCCCAGCAAGACTTGGCTCAAGCTGCTGTGCGCATGTTGCGCATCAACCCCAAATTTGTCTTACGTAACCATTTGGGCGAGCAAGCCATCACCCAAGCGAAAATAGGCGACTTTTCTGGCGTGTCGACTTTGTTAGAACTGCTCAGTGCCCCCTTTGATGAGCACCCAGGTTTTGAGAATTACGCCGCCTTCCCGCCCGATTGGGCTTCATCCATCTCCATCAGTTGCTCTTCATGACACATCCCGATAAAACCCCACAAGAGTGGCGCGCTTTGCTGGCAGGCAAAGACGCTGAAGCCTTGGCCTATGAAGTCACTCGCCAAGCCGCCACCGAACGTGCTTTCACTGGCCGCTATGAAGACCATTGGGCCAAAGGCCACTACAACTGTATTTGTTGTGACGCCTTGCTGTTTGATGACAGCACCAAGTTTGACTCGGGTTGCGGCTGGCCCAGTTTTTACCAAAGCGCATTGCCTGGCGCTATAGAGGAACGCGTAGACCGTGCCCACGGCATGGTGCGCACAGAAACCGTGTGCGCCAACTGCGGGGCGCATTTAGGCCATGTGTTTAATGACGGCCCCGCGCCCACCGGATTGCGCTACTGCATGAATTCGGCGGCTTTGCAGTTCGCCCCTCAGGACAAGATTTGATATGAAGTTGCTCACCGATTTTTTGCCCATCGCCCTGTTTTTCATCACCTTCAAACTGGCTGGTATTTATGTCGCCACGGCGGTCGCCATTGCAGCAACTTTGCTGCAAATTGGCTGGCTGCATTTCCGCCATGGCAAGGTCGAGCCCATGCAGTGGATCAGTTTGGTCATCATTGTTTTGTTTGGCGGTGCGACCTTGGTGTTTCACGACGACATGTTCATCAAATGGAAACCCACTGTGCTGTATTGGCTCATGGGGGCGGCGCTGATCTTGGGTCATTTCGTGATGAAACGCAATTTTTTACGCAGCTTGATGGGTGCGCAAATCGAACTGCCTGACGACATATGGTTGCGACTGCTGTGGGCCTGGAGCGGTTTTTTTGCGGCCATGGGTGTGCTCAATTTGTGGGTGGCGTTCAATTTCGACCTAGACACCTGGGTCAGCTACAAACTGTTTGGCGGCATGGGTTTGATGCTGGTGTTTGTGGTGGCGCAGGCCTTGTATTTAAGCCGCCACATCAAAACCGATGAAACCAAGACCGAGGAGGCCCCATGAACATCAACGCCGAGCAACTCGAGCAGGCCTTGCGCCAGCAATTAAGCCCTTTTGAGCTGAAAGTTTGGGACGAAAGCGCCGACCACGCAGGTCACAGCGGTTCTGACGGCACAGGCCAAGGCACGCATTTTCGGGTGCGTATTGGCTGCACGGGGTTCAATGGCCTCAGCAGAGTGGCCAAACACCGGCTTGTGTATGATTGCCTCCAAGCATTTATTGCCCAGGGTCTCCACGCTCTGGCCATAGAAGTTGTAGACCCCTCTATTTAATACTCCGAAAGACCCCTTCATGAGATTTTCTTTTCTTCCCCGCGCAGTCGCAGCGGCCGTTTTAAGCCTTTCAAGCATTGCACTGCATGCGCAAAATGTCGCCATCGTGAATGGCAAAGCGGTTCCCAAAAGCCGTTTGAATATGTTGGCCGCTCAGCTCGAGCGTTCTGGCCGTTCGGTGACGCCGGAAATGGAGCAGCAACTTCGCGAAGAAGTCATCATGCGTGAAATATTCATGCAAGAAGCTGAAAAGCAAAGCTTGGACGGCTCTGATGATTACAAAATTCAACTTGAACTTGCCAAGCAAAGTATTTTGATTCGTGAGTTGTTCAACCAATACCAAAAAACCAATCCCATCAGCGAGGATGATGTCAAAGCCGAATACGACAAATTTATCGCCAGCAGCAGCGGCAAAGAATACCGCGCACGCCACATCTTGGTGGAAAAAGAAGATCAAGCCAAGGCCATCATTGCCAGCTTGAAAAAAGGTGGGAAGTTTGAAGACATCGCCAAAAAGCAATCCAAAGATCCAGGTTCTGGTGCCAATGGCGGCGACCTCGATTGGGCCAATCCCGGCAGCTTTGTCAAAGAGTTCTCCCAAGCCATGGTGGCGCTCAAAAAGGGCCAATTCACCGACACAGCAGTGAAGACCCAATTTGGTTTTCACATCATCCGCTTAGACGACACCCGCGAAACACCCGTGCCTAAGTTTGATGAAGTGAAGCCGCAAATTCTTCAGCAAATGCAGCAAGGCAAATTGACCGAGTATCAGCAAAGCTTGCGCGAAAAAGCCAAGATCGAATAAAGCCTTTTCTGCACAAGCTAAAGTGCCCTTTCTAGGGCATTTTTTATTTCTGTTGGACTTTGAGAATATGCGCCAAGCTGAAGGTTTCGCTGGTCAGCAACTTGGTGGTGCGAATCTTTTCAAATTCGTTGAGTATGCTGGTCGCGTCCGTATGGTTGTGCAGCAACAACTTGATCACCGATTCAATTTTTTGGTGCACAAGCTGCGTTTTGGCCAAAGCTTGGTTGGCTTGGTCGGTGTTGGCAGCCAACCCCGTTTCAGCGTGCTGTGCTTCTTGCAAAGCGTGAACCAGCAAATTCAGGTCGTGTTTGAGGTGCTCAGTGAGTTCCACCAAGGCGTATAAAGTATCAGCAAGTTCTCGGTCGCGGGTCAAACTCATATGTTTGTTGATCCTACATTAATTTTGTTAATTATCAAGTTATCCAAGCACGGGCATTTCGCCACAAACCCATCCACAGGCTGAAGTCTGAGCCCTCTTGCACATCAGAGGGGTCATAGCTGAATTGAAGTTTTCTAAAGACTCTCTCGGGGTGCGGCATCATGGCGGTGAAGCGCCCGTCGGCGGTGGTAACCGCGGTCAGGCCGTCATGGCTGCCATTGGGGTTGAAGGGATAAGCCTGTGTGGCACGACCATGGTTGTCGACAAAGCGCATGGCGGCCAACACTTGGGCCGCATCACCTTGTTGCGAGAAATTGGCAAAACCTTCGCCATGGGCGACCGCGATAGGCGCTCTGGCCCCCGCCATGCCCTTGAAAAACAGACTCGGAGAATCCAGCACCTCAACCATCGCCAAGCGGGCTTCAAAACGCTCGCTTTGGTTGTGCGTGAAGCGCGGCCAGTGCGCAGCACCTGGGATGATTTGGACCAGTTCGGCAAACATTTGACAGCCATTGCACACGCCCAAGCCAAAGCTGTTTTGCCGCTCAAAAAAAGCTTGGAATTGATCGTTGAGCGCGTTGTTAAACAAAATACTCCTTGCCCAGCCCACGCCCGCGCCCAAGGTGTCGCCGTAGCTGAAGCCGCCGCAGGCCACCAAGCCTTGAAAATCTTTCAAAGAGGCTCGGCCTTGTTGCAAGTCGGTCATGTGAATGTCGTAAGCCTCAAAACCTGCTTCAGTGAAAGCGTAGGCCATTTCCACATGTGAATTCACGCCCTGCTCGCGCAGCACCGCCACCCTCGGGCGTGCAGTGTGAACAAAAGCAGATGTGGGGGGCGGGTCAAAAAAATGAGGCGGCAAGTAAAGGTGCAAACCTGGGTCGCTGGGGTCGCCCGCAGCAGCATGTTCGGCATCGGCGCAATCAGGGTTGTCGCGTTCGCGAGCGATTTTCCAACTCACGCTGTCCCAGACTTGATGCAGGTCAAGCAACCCCGCCGCAAAAATTTCCTTGGCGTCACGCCACACCGTGATGGCAGCAGGCGTGTTGGCTGAGGCTTTGCGGGTCTTGCCAATCACATGGCTGTGGGCCGACAAACCGTGTTGCCGCAAAATTTGCATTACGGTGTCGCGTTGGTCCGTGGTCACTTGGATCACCACACCCAACTCTTCATTCAACAAGGCTTGCAAGCTAAGCTCTTCGCGTCTGGCACCCACTTGTTGTGCCCAGTTTTTGCTGTCGCCATGGTCGGCTCGGCTGTCGCTCACGCCGTCACCTTCTGTGACCAGTAAATCGATATTCAGGTCTACGCCCACTTGGCCTGCAAACGCCATTTCACAGACTGTGGCCCACAGGCCGCCATCGCTCTTGTCGTGGTAAGCCAAAAGCAGGCCTTGTTGTCGTAAATCATTGATGGCATGAACCAGATGCAGCAAGTCTTGCGGGTCATCAAGGTCGGGGGTGGCTCCACCGGCTTGGTCCAAGATTTGCGCCAGCATGCTGGCCCCCATGCGCTTTTGGCCCTTGCCTAAATCGATCAACACCAAGCTGCTGTCTGAGGTCGATTGAAGCTGCGGGGTTAAATTGCCGCGCACATCGTCCAAAGACACAAACGCAGTGACGATCAAACTGACCGGCGAGGTCACTTGCCTTTGCGCGCCCTGCTCGCTCCAACGGGTGCGCATGGACAAGCTGTCTTTGCCCACGGGTATGGAAATACCCAAGGCGGGACACAGCTCTAACCCCACGGCTTTGACCGTGTCGTAAAGGGCAGCGTCTTCGCCCGCCTCGCCGCAGGCGGCCATCCAATTGGCGGAGAGCTTGACCCTGTCCATCTGAAAAGGTGCAGCAAGCAAATTGGTGATGGCCTCGGCCACCGCCATGCGCCCAGATGCTGCGGGGTTGAGCGCGGCGATGGGGGTGCGCTCGCCCATGCTCATGGCCTCGCCCGCATGGCCTTGGAAATCAGCCAAGGTGATGGCGCAGTCGGCCACCGGCACTTGCCACGGACCCACCATGGGGTCGCGGTGGCTTAAGCCACCGACAGTTCGGTCGCCAATGGTGATCAAAAACCGTTTGCTGGCCACCGTGGGATGCGACAAGACCTGAATCAGCGCGTCTTGCAAACCCACATCGGTCAAATTTAAAGGAGGTGAATGCCGCTGGATTCGTTGCACATCACGCTGCATCTTGGGTGGTTTGCCCAGCAGCACCTCCAGCGGCATGTCCACCGGCGTGATGGCCGCAGCGTCTTTCACCACCAATTGCGGCTTGGCCGTGGCTTTGCCCACCACCGAGAACGGGCAACGCTCGCGCTCACAAAAGAAAGCAAACTGCGGCAAAGACTGGGGATCGATGGCCAAGACATAGCGCTCTTGGCTTTCGTTGCTCCAAATTTCACGCGCCGACATGCCTGATTCTTCCAAATGCACTTGGCGCAAATCAAAGCGTGCGCCGCGTCCTGCATCATTCACCAACTCGGGAAAAGCATTGGATAAACCACCCGCGCCCACATCGTGGATGGCGAGTATGGGGGTCATCGCACCCAATGCATTGCAATGGTTGATGACCTCTTGGGCGCGGCGCTGAATCTCGGGGTTGCCGCGTTGCACGGAATCGAAATCCAAGGCCACGCTGTTGCTGCCGCTGGCCAAGGAACTGGCAGCACCCCCGCCCATGCCAATGCGCATGCCAGGGCCGCCGAGTTGAATCAACAGGGTACCCGGTGGGAATTCAATTTTTCGGGTCAGCTCGCGCTGCACCACGCCTATGCCACCGGCGATCATGATGGGCTTGTGGTAGCCGCGTTGCACGCCGTCAACCACTTGCTCGTATTCGCGGAAATAGCCTAAAAGATTGGGACGACCAAATTCATTGTTGAAGGCCGCGCCGCCCAAAGGGCCCTCGGTCATGATCTGCAATGCACTGGCCATGTGCGCCGGTCGGCCCAGACTGCTGCCCCACAGCTTAGACACGCTAAAACCGGTCAATCCCGCCTTGGGCTTGGCGCCGCGCCCAGTGGCGCCTTCGTCGCGGATTTCGCCGCCCGCACCCGTGGCAGCACCGGGGAAAGGAGCAATAGCGGTGGGGTGGTTATGGGTTTCCACTTTCATCAAAATATGTTGCACACCCGGCGACTTGTCATAGCGCGGCATGAAACCGGTCAAGGGAGCCGCAAATTTTTCAACTGTGTGGCCCTTCATGATGGCCGCGTTGTCGGAGTAGGCCACCACCGTATGTTGGGGTGAGGTGGCGTGGGTGTGGCGAATCATGCCAAACATGCTGTGGCTTTGGGCAAGGCCGTCGATGCTGAAACTGGCGTTGAAAATTTTGTGGCGACAGTGCTCGCTGTTGGCTTGGGCGAACATCATCAACTCAGCGTCGCTGGGGTTGCGCCCCATGTGGGTGAAGGCCTGCAGCAAATAGTCAATTTCATCCTCGGCCAAAGCCAAGCCCGAATCGGTATTGGCCTGCACCAAAGCTTGGCGACCCTGGGCTTGTATATCGACAAAACTCAGGGCAAGGGCAGACAAAGGCTGGAACAGCGCATGGGATTCCTGCTGGATGTGCCACAAAGATTCGGTCATGCGGTCATGCAGCAAAGCTTGAATCGCCAGCCATTGTTCGGGTGTCAGGACAGCGCTTATTTTCAGGCGGTATTGGACCAAGCGTTCGATACGTTGCACTGCAAACCCACAGTTGCGGGCGATGTCGCTGGCTTTAGAGGCCCAAGGCGAGACGGTTCCCACACGCGCAGAGACCCAGCACACCTGTTCCAGCGAAGGGTCAACAGGGACAGGACTTGCAACCGCATCAAGCAAGCGGGCCATGCGAACACTGTCGCTTTGGCTCAAAGCTTGGGAGGTGGCCACCAAAAAAACCTGCAGCGTTTGCAAACCGCTGACCGAGGGGGCTTGTAGCTGCAAGCTTTGCAGCAATCGTTGGGTTTTAAAGGGGCTGAAGGCTTGGCCGCCTTCGAAAGTGCTGATCAGAACGGTCACGGGCAAGCCTGGTTGGGGATGGGTGCAAAAGCGGGGTCAGCAAGATCCTGACGGTTCCATTTTACGGTCATGAACATGGCCAAAATGCTCAGTCCAGTGAGACAGACCCGCGCAAGACGAAAGCCGAGTCACTGATCCCACCTATTCAAAAACCAATCCTTGGGGAAATGACAAGATCCAGATCATCATGGACCCCAGCAACTACATGACCTCAACGCCTTTGGATCAATGGCAAAGTTTTGGTTATTTTGACCCCAAAGAAGGTGATCAAAACCAATACACGTTGCCCAATTAAGGCTTGCGGGTGTTTCACCATAGTCAGACCGCATGTTGATACGCGTTGACACACGATGGTTTAGCGTATACACTCGTATCAACATTTTAATGAGGTGTCCAAATGACAGCAGCAGTTTCAGTTGAACAGACGGTCCAAGAGTGGGGAAATGGCCTTGCGGTGCGCATCACCGCGCCCGTTGCCAAGGCGGCTCGTTTTACGCGTGGGCAGCCAATTCGTGTAGAGGTGGTTGAAGGCGGCGTATTTCTGCGTTCTACTGGAAAGCCAAAGTTAACTCTGGCTCAAAAGCTCAAAGCATTTGACCCGACCATTCACGGTGGCGAAGTTATGGCAACCGGGCGCGTAGGCACTGAAGTGTTTTGATGGCGACACCAGGCAAACTCTGGGTGCCGGATCGGCACGACATGATCTGGATAGACTTCAACCCGCAGGTTGGTACAGAAATGAAGGATGAGCACCCAATGCTAGTGTTGTCCTCTAAGGCGTTTAACGAGCGCACCAATCTCGTTATCGGCCTTCCTATGACTCATGCAGCCAGTAACGAAACCAACCCGTTTGCTGTGAGGTTCACCTCAACTAGGGGGGAGGTTTGCTACGTGCTTGCACATCAGCCAAAATCATTCGCCTGGCGCGAGCGTGGTGCTCGACCGCACGCATGGAAAAAAATACCACCAGCGGTATTTGAATCGGCGTGCGAAGAGTTGAACGGGATCATTTCGATCTGCGCCTAAACACAAAAATTAAGGCATTTTGGCTTTGAAGCAAGCAGCCATTGCTTTGCAGGTTTTGAAGCCTGAGATAATTTAAGTTATGAGCATCACCATCAAAGACGAGCAAGGCATACAAGGTATGCGTTTAGCGGGGCGCTTGGCCTCAGAAGTACTGGATTTCTTGACCCCCCATGTACAGATTGGCGTGACCACCAACGCTTTGGATCAATTGGCCCACGACTACATCACCCAAGTTCAGCTGGCCATTCCCGCGCCACTGAACTACGCCCCAAATGGCTACAACCCCTATCCAAAGTCGATTTGCACCTCCATCAACCACCAAGTCTGTCACGGCATACCGAATGACAAGGTCTTGAAAAAGGGCGACATCCTCAACATCGATATCACCGTCATCAAAAATGGCTGGCATGGCGACACCAGCCGCATGTTTGTGGTGGGCGAAGGCTCTATCGCTGCCAAGCGCTTGTGCGCCATGACTTACGAAGCCATGTGGCATGGCATTGTCAAGGTCAAGCCTGGTGCGCGCCTTGGCGATATTGGCCACGCCATACAACTGTTTTCCGAGGGCTTGGGCTTTTCAGTGGTGCGCGAGTTTTGTGGCCATGGCATCGGGCAAGTGTTTCACGAAGAACCTCAGGTGTTGCACTACGGCAAGCCCGGCACCTTGGAAGAGTTGCGTGCTGGCATGACCTTCACCATTGAGCCTATGGTCAATGCCGGCAAAAAAGACATACGCGAAACAGGCGACGGCTGGACCATCGTCACCCGCGACCATTCTTTGTCTGCGCAATGGGAGCACACCATTTTGGTGACCCCCACCGGCTATGAAGTGCTGACCTTGTCCCAAGGCAGCCCGCCCTTGCCTGCTTTTGTCACCACGACATCTTGTTAACACGCTGCGAGTTCAACCATCACTGAATTCAAGCAACGCAAAAAAGCCCTGTTGGCAGCTTGCGCTGCGCAACAAAGTCTGCGTGGAGCGCGTCGTGTTCGGCAGCATTTGCGCCAACTCAGTCAACTTTGTGACGACAGCCTGAGGGTTTTATGGAAAGCCGCTGACATGCCAGCCAAGGCTTGTCTGGTGGCCGTGGGCGGCTACGGTCGCCAAGCTTTGTTTCCTTATTCGGATGTCGATGTCTTGCTGCTGTTGCCAGACGATATGTCGCCCCAAGACGATCCGAATTTACGCGAGGCTATTGAGCGCTTCATTGGCAGTTGCTGGGACGAGGGGCTGGAAATCGGCTCCAGTGTTCGCAATCTTCAAGAATGCATGCTAGAAGCTGCTGGCGACATCACCGTGCAAACCTCCATGCTCGAAGCCCGACGGATTTGGGGCGATGAGACGCTGTTTGCAGCTTTCAGCACGGGGTTTCAACAACAACTCGAGCCACGCGCCTTCTTCACGGGAAAAACCTTGGAGATGGGCCAGCGCCACACCAAGTTTGACAACTCGCCCTACTCGCTAGAGCCCAATTGCAAAGAGTCGCCAGGTGGATTGCGCGACTTGCAAATGCTGTTGTGGTTGGCCAAGGCCAGTGGCTTGGGTGAGTCTTGGCAAGATTTGGCCACCCATCAGATGGTCACGCCGCTAGAGTTACGCCAACTTGCGCGCAATGAAGAGCTGCTCTCGCTGGTGCGTTGGCGACTGCACTACATCGCCCAACGCCGAGAAGACCGTTTGGTGTTTGATTTGCAAACCTCGGTGTCGCAAGACCTGGGGCTGGCCCCCCCACCCACGGAGCAACGTCACGCCCGACGCGCCAGTGAGGCGCTGATGAAGCACTATTACTGGGCTGCCAAAGCGGTGACGCAGCTCAACCAAATCGTTCACCTGAATATGCAGGAATGGTTGTTCGAACAAACCACCGCCCATCCACCCCGCCCCTTGAATGAGCGCTTTGCGGATAAATCGGGCATGCTCGATGTGCTGGATGACAACTTATACCAACGCCACCCCGAAGCCATTTTGGAAACCTTTTTGCTCTACCAAGAAACTGTAGGCATCAAGGGTTTTTCAGCCCGAACCTTGCGCGCTTTGTACAACGCTCGGTCTTTGATGGATGCGGCGTTTCGCCGCCATCCCGTCAACCGAGCCATGTTCATGCGCATACTGCAAACCCCGCAAGGCATCACCCATGCCATGCGCTTAATGAACCAGACCTCGGTGCTGGGGCGTTACCTGTGGGTGTTCAGGCGCATCGTCGGGCAAATGCAGCATGACTTGTTTCATGTCTATACCGTGGACCAGCATATTTTGATGGTGCTGCGCAATGTGCGGCGCTTCTTCATCGTTGAACACGCCCATGAATACCCTTTTTGCTCGCAACTGGCAGCAGGTTGGGAGCAACCCTGGATTTTGTATGTGGCTGCGCTTTTTCACGATATTGCCAAGGGTCGCGGCGGCGACCATTCCGATTTGGGCGAGCAAGACGTGCGTATTTTTTGCCGCCAGCATGGTGTCTCTAAGGACGACACCCAGTTGATTGCGTTTTTGGTACGCGAACACCTGACCATGAGTCGCGTTGCGCAAAAAGAAGACTTGAGTGACCCAGATGTCATACAAAGCTTTTGCCAACGGGTGGGTACTGAGCGTTATTTGCGAGCGCTTTATTTATTGACCGTGGCGGATATTCGCGGCACCAGTCCCAAGGTGTGGAATGCGTGGAAAGGCAAATTGCTCGAAGACCTTTACCGCGCAAGTGCCGCCGTGCTGGGTGGGCAAACCCACGACCCCGATGCCGTGGTGGAGACACGCAAGCGCCAAGCCTTGGAAACCCTCAACCTGTATGCCATGCCTTTTGAATCACATAAAGATTTATGGGCCAGTTTGGATGTGGGCTATTTCATGCGCCACGAAGCAGCAGACATTGCTTGGCATACCCGTCAGTTATCGCGTCCTTTGGCGCTGGCCAAAGCCGCAGGCGTCGCGCCCAGTGTGACCGTCAAAGCCCGTTTATCGCCCTTGGGTGAAGGCCTGCAAGTGATGGTCTACACGCCCGATCAAACCGATTTGTTTGCGCGAATTTGCGGCTATTTCGACCAAGCCGGTTTTAGTATTTTGGATGCCAAAGTGCATACCGCACGCAATGGCTTTGCGATCGACACTTTCCAAGTGGTCACCCCTAGGCACGACACTCACTACCGAGAATTGACGGTGATGGTGGAGAACGATTTAAAGCAAGCGATAGAGACTGCTGGCCCCTTGCCCAAGGCCTCGAAGGGTCGGGTTTCAAGACGTGTGAAGAGTTTTCCTGTGGCACCTCGCGTGAGTTTGCAGCCCGATGAAAAAGCCCAACGCTGGCTGTTGACCATTTCAGCCAGTGACCGCGTGGGCTTGCTGTACGGCGTGGCGCAAGTCTTGGCGCATCACCACATCAATGTGTTGCTGGCCAAAGTCACGACGCTGGGTGAGCGGGTGGAAGACACTTTTTTAATTGATGGCGCGGCTTTGCAACACAACCGTCAACAACTCGATTTGGAAACCGAGTTGCTGGGCGTCATGGGCCAACACTAGGCTGAGTCAGTACCAACAAGCCGGCCTCGTCGAGCACCGGAATATTCAAACTCAAGGCTTTTTCTAGCTTGCTGCCCGCTGCTTCACCAGCAATCACCCCAGTGGTTTTCTTGCTCACACTGCCCGCTACTTTGGCACCCGCCGCTTCAAGCAAGCTTTGGGCTTGTTCGCGGGACAAAGTGGGCAAGGTGCCGGTGATGACGTAAGTGTGACCCGCCAGCGGCAAATCCAGTCTGCCTTGAGGGTCAGCTTCCGGCCAATACACGCCACAGGCTTGTAACTGCTCCACCACTTCGCGGTTATGCGCTTGGTCGAAAAAGGTGCGCAAGCTTTGCGCAACAACCGGGCCCACATCGTGTACCTGCAGCAACTGCTCGATGCTGGCATTCATGATGGCGTCGATGCCGCCAAAGTGACGCGCCAAGTCCTTGGCGGTCGCCTCGCCCACATGCCGAATACCCAAGCCAAACACAAAGCGCGGCAAAGTGGTGGATTTTGATTTCTCTAAACTGCTCAACAAATTGTGGACTGATTTTTCACCCATGCGCTCTAAGCTGGCCAAATGGCTAAAACCCAGTTTGTAAACATCAGCCAAGGTCTTGACCAGACCAGATTCCACCAGTTGATCAACCAGCTTCTCGCCCAAATCTTCAATTTCCACAGCACGGCGGTGAGCAAAATGCAAAATGGCCTGCTTTTGTTGGGCGCTGCAAAAAAGCCCGCCCGTACAGCGGTAGTCGGCCTCACCTTCTTCGCGCACGGCTTGGCTGGCGCACACGGGGCAATGACGTGGCATGGTGAACACCGCCGCCTCGGTCAGCCTTTTCTCCATCAAGACAGAAACCACCTCGGGAATCACGTCGCCTGCTCGGCGCACCACCACCGTGTCGCCCACCCGCACATCTTTGCGCCGCGCTTCATCTTCGTTGTGCAAGGTGGCATTGGTCACCGTCACGCCGCCTACAAACACGGGGGCCAGTTTGGCCACGGGGGTGAGCTTGCCGGTGCGCCCGACTTGAATATCGATGGCCAGCACCGTGGTCAATTCCTCTTGGGCTGGAAATTTATGCGCCACCGCCCAACGCGGCTCGCGGCTGACCATGCCCATCAGGCCTTGTTGACGAATACTGTTGACTTTGTACACCACGCCATCGATATCAAAAGGCAATTGATCGCGCAGCTTGCCAATCTGCGCATGAAATTGCACCAAGCCTTGGGCGCCACTCACAGTTTGGGTTTGTTCGGCCACAGGAAAGCCCCAGGCTTTGAGGCATTGCAGCACGTCGGCTTGTTGCGTGGCATATTTTTCTAAACCCCACAAAGTGGCATCCAAGGACGAGAGCGCTTGTGGGGTTGACGGATGAAAGTGCAAGGCGTAGGCAAAAAAACTCAAAGGTCTTTGGGCGGCAATTTGTGGGTCGAGTTGACGCACCGCGCCGGCTGCGGCGTTGCGCGGGTTGACAAAGGTTTTCTCGTTTTTGATACCCGCCGCAATGCGTTGTCGTTGGCGTTCATTCAGGGCTTCAAAATCATCGCGGCGCATGTAGATTTCACCGCGCACTTCCACATCGGGCGGTGCTTGGGACGAGAGCCGCAGAGGAATTTGCCCAATCGTGCGAATATTGTGGGTCACGTCTTCGCCGGTTTCACCGTCGCCACGGGTGGCGGCTTGCACCAACACATGGTTGCTGTAGCGCAAGCTGATCGCCAAGCCGTCAAATTTCAATTCGGCCACATAAGCCACCGCAGCGTCGCTGTCGCTGAGTTGCAACTGCTTGCGCACCCTTTGGTCAAACGCCACAGCGCCTTGGTCGCTGATGTCGGTTTCGGTATGAATGCTGAGCATGGGCACGCGGTGGGCCACGCTGGCAAAGGCGTCCACTGCGGCGCCGCCCACGCGCTGGGTCGGGGAGTCGGGTGTGAGCAGTGTGGGGTCAGCCGCCTCTATGGCTTGCAGCTCTTTGAACAGCCGGTCGTATTCGGCGTCTGGGATGCTGGGCGCGTCCAGCACGTAGTAGCGGTGGGCATGCTCGTTTAAAAGTTGCCGCAGTTGAGCTGCTCGGTCTTGCATGAATCGCCTAGCTGAACAAACGGCGCGCCTGCAAAGAGCCCGCCGCCAAGTCCCTGCCCGCCAGCGCTTGGTAAAGACTCTTCAAATCGTTGTCGATGATTTGAATCGCCGCCTCAGACAGGGTTTGACCATTGTCATCGGTGATTTGGCCATCCATGGATTGCGCCAAGGCTTGGGCTGCTTCGCACAGACGCGAAAAACCCTGCTCGGCAGGCGCTACCTGCGGCACATCCAAACTGATGCTGATGCTGCGTAACGCAGATTGATTGGGATCTTCGGCCATGGCGGCTCGGGCATCAAAACTCAAGACCAGCACAGGCGCAGACCCCGGCGAAGACGCCGCAATCACCATGCGCCCAGGAATCACGCCGGGGACAAATCCCATACGTGCGGCTTGTTGCTGCACGTAGCCTGGGCTCCAAGCGGCTTTACGCGAGGCAATCGTGAAGCTGAGTTGTGCATCATGGGAAGCGGCAAATTGATCCAGTTCTCGCGCATGTGCAATCGCCTCGGTCATGTCGGGCAGTTCGGGCGTAACACCAAAGTTGTCCGCATAGGTTTGCGCTTTGACAATAAATTCAGAAAACTCAATATCGTTCAAAGGGCCTTGTCGGTTAGCTACTTGAATGCCCGCTTGAAAAGCACTGTAGAAAAAACCGGCTTGCAGGCTTTGCCATTCGCCAGTGTCGGCGTTCAAGCCCTCGACAATAAAGAGCTTGCTACCCACCCTGCGCACCGGTGGAAGTGCGGCCAACGCCGCATCACCGGATACAGGGGTATCCAACTCCATGCTGGCAATGACATCGATCAAAGCGTCGAGCTGGCCGCGCTGGTCCGGTTGGGGAAACTCTTGCGCCAAGTCAGAAAAACCCATGGCACTGTCGGGGTGCAGGGGCAAAGAAGCGTTTGCCAAGCTATCGCCGGCCGACAAGGCATCGAGTTCTTCTGACGTGAGAAGGGGTTCGGCTTGCTTGGGTTGGTTTTGACGAGCGGCCCACGTGTTGTAAGCCACCAAGACCACCAACACCACGCCACCCACAATGGCTAACCAAATTTGCAAATTGCTCATAGCTTGGCCGTGGGCTCTACCAAGCTCACCGCCGACTCCATGTCAACTGCCACTATGCGTGAGACACCTTGCTCTTGCATGGTCACGCCAATCAGTTGTTCGGCCATTTCCATGGCGAGTTTGTTGTGCGAGATATACAAAAACTGGGTCTCAGCAGACATGCGGGTGACCAACTTGGCATAGCGCTCAGTGTTGGCATCGTCCAGTGGTGCGTCCACCTCATCAAGCAAGCAAAACGGCGCGGGGTTGAGTTGAAAAATAGCAAACACCAAGGCAATCGCCGTGAGGGCTTTCTCGCCACCCGAGAGCAAATAAATAGTTTGGTTTTTCTTGCCCGGCGGCTGGGCCATGACTTGCACACCGGAGTCCAAAATTTCATCGCCAGTCATCACCAACTTGGCCGTGCCCCCGCCAAATAGCTCGGGGAACATCAGCCCAAAATGCTGGTTCACCGTCTCAAAGGTGTCGCCTAAAAGCTGACGTGTTTCACCATCGATTTTGCGAATCGCGTCCTCCAGTGTGGTGATGGCTTCATTCAAATCGGCAGACTGGGTATCCAAAAAGTTTTTACGTTCACGCGCCGTACCCAGCTCTTCCAAGGCGGCCAAATTGACAGCGCCCAAGGCTTGAATATCACGTTGAAGGTGGTCGATTTCTGAGGACAAGCCAGCCAGTTTGACGCTTTGGCTCTCGATTGTTGCAGCCAGAACCTCAAGATCGGTTTGCGCGTCTTGCAGCAACTGGTCGTATTGCTCAAAGCCCAAACGAGCGGCTTGCGATTTGAGTTGCAAGTCGACAATGCGTTGGCGCAGGGGTTCGAGCAGATGCTCGGTTTTGAGTCGCTCTTCGTTGCTGGCACGCAAACGGTTGGTCAGGTCATCGTATTCATTGCGCTTAGCTGACAACAGGGTTTGCCGCTCGACTTGCAATGCCAAGGCATCTTGCAAGCCAGCACGCGCTGTGGTGTCGCTAAGCAAGTTGAGTTCTTCTTGTTGTTTGCCATGCTCGGCATTCAAGTTGGTCATTTGCTGTGCCGCTGTGTCTTGGGTGCGCTGCAACTCTTGTTGGCGCGCTTGCAGGCCGCGCACTTGGAACTCGGCTTCTTGGCATTGCTTGTCGGTTTGCAACAGCGTTTCGCGCAATGCTTGAAATGCCTTTTCCTGTATCAGTTGAGTGTCTTGCAATTGGGCGTGGCGCTCTTGGGTTTGCGCCAGTTGCATGTCCAGCTCTTCAAAGCGAACTTGAGCGGCTTGTTGCTTTTGCTCTAGGGCGCTCGATTGGGTTTGTAATTCAGCCGCCTCAGAGGCCAATCGGCCCTGACGTTCGCGCACCTGTTGGGCTTGTTGCTGCAAGCGCAGCACATCCACATTCAGCGCATGGGCCGCGGCTTGCGCTTGGCTGGCTTGTTGACGCAGTTGGCCTCTTTGCAAAGCAGCTTGTGCGGCGGCGGACTCTGCCTTGGCGAGTTGCGAGCGGGCTTCTTCAGCAATTAAAGACTGGGCACGCATTTGTTTGTCCAAATTGTCAATCTCTTGCGCTCTGGCCAAGAGTCCCGCCTGTTCAGAGTCTTGGGCATAAAAATGCACGCTGTGCAAACCCACGGCATGGCCTTGAGGAGTGAAAATTGATTCACCGGCTTGCAACTTGTCTCGCAAAGACAGCGCGGCGTCTAAATGGGGGGCTGTGTAGCAACCGCTCAACCAATCGGCCAACAAGCCTTTCAAGCCCGCGTCATCAACAATGACCTGGTCTAAAAGAAGTGGCAAAGACGCAGACTTGTTGGCAAGCACCGTCACCGCAGGGCTGAAAAAACTCAATTTCGCCAAAGGCACATCGGACGCGAAAGATTTAACCGTGTCTAGCTTACTTACCTCTAAAGCCGCCAAGCTTTCACGCAAAGCGGCCTCAAGCGCTTGTTCCCAGCCAGCGGTGACTTGAACCCGACTCCACAGCGGTTTTAAGCTTTGCAGACCGTGTTTGGCTAACCAAGGCACCAAGCGCTCATCGGTTCGCAGTTTTTCTTGCAGGGCGCTCAAGGCTTGGTGGCGGGCTTGTAACTCGACGAGTTTGGCCGATTGTTGGTTGCTATTGTCTTGTGCGGTTTTACGCTCGGCGTCCAAGCCAGGGGTTTGCGATTCCAAGTTTTGCAAGTCTTGCGCCAATTGTGTTGAAGACGTTTGGGCAAGGCTTAACTGCGACTCCAAATGTTCTAAATGGCTGCTGTCAGGCGCAGCAAGTGCGCCTTGGTCCACTTGAAGACGACTTTGCCGCTGCTCAAGTTGGCGCAGCTGTTCTTGCAAGCCGCGCTGCTCCGCAGCGAGTACCTGAATTTGCTGTTGCACTTGGTTAACCAATGCAGCTTGGTCTTGCGACAGCTTCAAAGCATCACGCCAGGCTTGTTCGGCGGCGGGCTGTTGATCTGCCAAATCCTTGCGCTGCGCTTGAACCTTTTCAAGCAAGCTTTGGGCTGTGGATTGGTCTTGGGTCAAGGCTTGGGCTTGCTCGCTGGCCTGCGCAGCTTGCTGTGTCCACTGGGTAATTTGCACTTGAATTTGTTGCAGCCGTTCTTGTGCACGCTGGCGACCTTCAACCACAAAACGAATTTCAGCCTCTAGTCGCCCGACTTCTGCCGTCGCTTGGTAAAGCTGCCCCTGCGCTTGGTTGACTTGCTCACCCGAGTCGTAATGGGCTTGACGCAATGTCTCGATTTGGTTTTCGGTATGGCGCAAGTCTGCCGTCTTGGCTTCCAAGGCATTGCTGGCTTGCTCGGTTTGTTGTTGCAACTGGGTTTGGTTAGCTTGCGCATCGGCACGTTTCAGAAACCACAGCTGATGTTGCTTGAGTGTTGACTGGCTTTGCAAATCTTTAAAGCGTTGCGCCACTTCGGCTTGGCGCTCGAGCTTTTCCAAGTTCGCATTGAGCTCACGCAAAATATCTTCTACACGTGTGAGATTTTCGCGGGTGTCACCCAAGCGGTTTTCGGTTTCACGGCGACGCTCTTTGTATTTGGAGACCCCCGCAGCCTCTTCCAAAAACAAACGCAACTCTTCGGGCTTGGACTCGATGATGCGGCTGATCGTGCCTTGGCCAATGATGGCGTAAGCACGAGGACCTAAACCGGTACCCAAAAATACATCTTGCACATCGCGTCGGCGCACCGGTTGGTTGTTGATGTAGTAACTGCTGGTGCCGTCGCGTGTCAACACACGCTTGACTGCAATTTCAGCAAACTGGTTCCACTGACCACCGGCACGGTGGCTGGCATTGTCAAATACCAACTCGACACTGGCGCGACTTGCGGACTTGCGGCTGGTGGTTCCATTGAAGATCACGTCTTGCATAGATTCGCCGCGCAATTCACTGGCGCGGCTTTCGCCCAGCACCCAGCGCACCGCATCAATGATGTTAGATTTGCCGCACCCGTTGGGACCCACCACACCGACCAATTTCCCAGGCAATAAAAAATTTGTCGGGTCTGCGAAAGACTTGAAACCGGAGAGCTTGATCGAATTAAGACGCACCTAAAGCCCTTAAAGAAATATAGTTAAAAAAGAAAAAATCAGGTGGCGGTTTTTAAATCGGCATCAATCCAATGCCCCACTTCAGACAACAGGCTTTGCAAAGAAGGCAGGACTTTGGCAATTTCAATCACCAATTCGGACAAAGGCGTTGTGCGGCACATGGCTTCAAGCTGAATAACTTGCTGGCTGAGTTCTGGCCCAGACAGAAAAGTTCCATAGCCTTTCAGGGAATGAAGCAATCGCTGAACGGGTTCAGCATCGCGCTGGGCCAAAGCGGAACGCAATGAATTCAGGTCCTTTTCCAAGCTGTCTTGGAAAGTCAGCGCCAAAGTCAACATTTGTGACTTGTCCATGGCGAATTCTTGCACTTTGCTGGTGTCGAGGTAACTGTACATAGCCCCCGATAATATCAGCCATGAATCCGCACCTCGCCTACCTGCAGCCCTACCCTTTTGAGCGCTTACGTCATTTGTTCACAGGCGTTAGCCCCGAGCCCAACTTATCCGCTATCAGCCTAGGCATAGGAGAACCACGGCATCCCACGCCTGCCTTGGTTTTTGAGGCTTTACAGGCAAATATGAATGCTTTATCAGCTTATCCAGCCACTGCGGGCAGTTTGGCGCTGCGACAGGCTTGTAGCAGTTGGCTTTCGCGTCGCTACCAAGTGAGTGTGGACTCGGCAACGCAAATTTTGCCGGTGAATGGCTCGCGTGAAGCCTTGTTTGCGTTTGCGCAAACCGTCTTAGATGGCTCTGCAGACGCCTTGGTGGTCTCGCCCAACCCTTTTTATCAAATTTACGAGGGTGCAGCCTTGCTGGCGGGGGCACAGCCCTATTTTGTCGCCAACGTGGCGCAAAATAATTTTTCAGTGGATTGGGACAGTGTTCCCGCAGATATCTGGGCCCGTACGCAACTCGTGTTTGTTTGTTCGCCAGGCAACCCCACGGGTGCAGTCATGCCATTAACTGAATGGCAAAAGTTGTTTGCACTTTCCGACCAATATGGTTTTGTATTGGCAAGCGATGAGTGCTATAGCGAAATCTATTTCGGTGACACCCCGCCCTTGGGCGGCTTACAAGCCGCAGCGTTGTCTGGCAGAAAAGATTTTTCTCGCCTCATCAGCTTCACCAGTTTGTCTAAACGCAGCAATGTGCCGGGTATGCGCAGTGGTTTTGTGGCGGGTGACGCCAGCTTGATAGAGGCGTTTTTGCGCTACCGCACCTACCACGGCAGCGCCATGAGTGGCATGGTGCAAGCCGCCAGCATAGCGGCTTGGAACGATGAACTACATGTGCAGCAAAACCGTGCGCTGTACCGCGAAAAATTTGCCCAAGTCACACCCCTGCTTTCAAAGGTACTTGACGTGTCCTTGCCTGACGCTGGTTTTTACCTTTGGGCAGGTGTGCCAGGCGGAGATGACGAGGCTTTTGCCGTTGAGTTGCTGGCTCAATACAATGTCACTGTGTTGCCGGGAAGTTATTTGGCCCGCGAAGTCAATGGCGCGAATCCCGGCAAAGGCCGAATTCGCATGGCCTTGGTCGCGCAACCCCAGGAATGTCTGGAAGCGGCACAGCGCATCGTTCAATTTGTTCAATCCCACTATCCATCATCCTCATGAGCCAACAACTTCAATCCATTATTGATACCGCTTGGGAAAACCGTACCCAGTACAGCCCCGCTTCTGCCCCTAAAGAGCTTGCCGACGCCGTCGAGCATGTGATCGTCGAACTGAATGCGGGGCGCTTGCGCGTAGCCACCCGCGAGTCTGTGGGCCAATGGACCACCCACCAATGGATTAAAAAAGCCGTTTTACTGTCATTTCGCTTGAAAGACAACGCCAGCATCAAAGCCGGCGACTTGGGCTTTTATGACAAGGTGCAAACCAAATTCTCCAAAATGAATGAAGCGCAAATGAAAGCCAGCGGTGTGCGGGTGGTGCCACCTGCAGTTGCACGCCGTGGCAGCTACATTGCCAAGGGTGCCATCCTCATGCCCAGCTACGTCAATATCGGCGCATATGTGGATGAAAACACCATGGTCGACACATGGGCCACCGTAGGCTCTTGCGCGCAAATTGGCAAGAACGTGCATTTGTCCGGCGGTGTAGGTATTGGCGGTGTGTTAGAGCCCGTGCAAGCCAACCCCACCATCATTGAAGACAACTGTTTCATCGGTGCGCGTTCTGAAGTGGTCGAAGGCGTGATCATTGAAGAAAACTCGGTCATCTCTATGGGCGTCTACATTGGTCAAAGCACCAAAATTTACGACCGCGCCACGGGCGTTGTCAGCTATGGACGCGTGCCTTCGGGCTCAGTGGTGGTGTCGGGAAATTTGCCCAGTGCCGACGGCAAATACAGCTTGTACTGCGCTGTGATCGTCAAGCGCGTCGACGCACAAACCCGTGCCAAGACCAGCTTGAACGATTTATTGCGCGACTGAGATGTCAGCCACACTTGAACTGGTCGAGCAGTTGATTGCTTGCCCCTCAGTCACCCCCGATGACGCAGGATGCTTGGGCGTTTTAGGCGATCGACTCAAAGCATTTCATTTCGATGTCGAGCAGTTGAATTTTGGACCTGCCGACTTCTCCGTGAGCAATATGTGGTCTGTCAAGCGCAGTCGCTCTCTCAACGCGCCTACCTTGGTGTTTGCAGGCCACACCGATGTGGTTCCTACCGGTCCACTGGACCAATGGGCCACCCCACCCTTTACGCCCAGCTACCGAGACGGAAAATTGTTTGGCCGCGGTGCCAGTGAC
This sequence comes from Bordetella parapertussis, assembly GCA_945871945.1. Lineage (GTDB taxonomy): Bacteria > Pseudomonadota > Gammaproteobacteria > Burkholderiales > Burkholderiaceae_C > Limnohabitans. Next base: position 3,507 of record CAMBXY010000005.1, on the reverse strand, counting down.
ATGAAAACTTCTTTGGCAGCCATGGTGGTGGCCACAGAAGAATTTTTGCGCCATGAAGAAAATCCACATTTCTCGATTGCGTTTTTGCTCACCAGCGATGAAGAAGGCCCCTCGATTGATGGCACCGCCAAAGTGCTTGAGTTGCTCAAGTCTCGCGGCGAAAAACTCGATTGGTGCATCGTGGGTGAACCCACGGCAGTGCACAAAATCGGCGACATGGTGAAAAATGGTCGTCGTGGCACCTTGAGCGGCAAACTCACCGTCAAAGGTGTGCAAGGCCATATTGCTTATCCTCAACTTGCCAGCAACCCGATACATTTGTTTGCGCCTGCTTTGGCTGAGTTAAGCCGCATCACATGGGATGCAGGCAATGATTTTTTTCAACCCACCAGCTGGCAGGTCAGCAACATCCATGCGGGCACGGGTGCCAACAACGTCATACCTGGTCAGGTGGTGGTGGATTTCAATTTTCGCTTCAGCACCGAGTCAACCGCTGAAGCGTTAAAGCAGCGCTTAGAGGCTGTTTTACACAAGCACCAACTTGAATATGGTTTGATCTGGACTCTAGGCGGCTTGCCTTTTCTCACCACACCGGGCTATTTGCTCAGCGTGGTGCAACAAGCCATCAAAACCGAAACAGGTATCGATACCGAGTTGTCAACCACGGGAGGCACCAGTGACGCACGGTTTATGGCGCAAATGTGTCCCCAAGTTATAGAGCTGGGCCCGCCCAACGACAGCATCCACAAAATCAATGAGTTTGTCCGTGTTGCTGATATTGATGTGCTGAAAAATATTTACCTGCGAATTTTGCAAGACTTGCAAGCTGACCCCCAGCGCAAAACCAGCGCATGACGCCGGCACAATTGATTGCAAGCTGCGCCGCCGCATTAGACCAAGCCCAAGTGTGTTTTGGTCAAGGCACTTTGCAAGCGGCGGACGAAGCCGCTTGGCTGGTGTTGTGGAAATTAGGCTTGCCCCTGGATGTTGACACCGACACATTGACAGATGAAGTCTCGCCTGAGTCTGAACAAGCTGTGCATGAATTATTGAATCAACGCATGCACTCACGCCAACCTTTGGCCTATCTCACACAAGAAGCTTGGCTGCAAGGCGTGTCGTTTCATGTAGACCAGCGCTGCTTGATTCCCAGAAGCTTGATTGCTGAAGTGTTGACCGAAGGCAGCATCGATGCTTGGTTGAACCCGCAGGCAAGTACTGCCTTGGACTTGTGCACCGGAGGCGGCAGTCTCGCGGTGTTGGTAGCCCTGGCCTACCCTCAGTTAGCTGTTCAGGCCTCGGATATTTCGTCCGATGCATTGGCTGTGGCTGCTGTCAATATCGAACGACACGGTTTGCAAGACCGCATACACCTGTCTTTGTCCGATGGTTTTCAAACCACCCAAGGTGAGATGGACTTGATAGTCTGTAACCCGCCTTATGTGAATACACACAGCATGGCCTTATTGCCGCCAGAATTTCAAGCCGAGCCCAGATTGGCTTTGGCGGGTGGCCCAGACGGCATGGACTTTATTCGTCAATTACTTTTGAAAGCACCGCAATATATGAAAGAAGATGGCATCTTGGTGCTTGAAATAGGCCATGAGTATGAGCACTTCATCACGGCTTTTCCTCAGCTAGAAGTCATTGGTCTGTCCACCAGTGCGGGGGACTCGCAAGTCCTGCTGATCAGCAAAGCGGCATTGTTGGCATGATCACACTGAAAAATATCAGTTTGCGTCGCGGCGCAAAAGTGCTGCTCGACCTTGCCACAGTGAGCTTGAACCCTGGTGAAAAAGTAGGCTTGGTCGGTCGCAACGGCGCGGGCAAATCATCTTTGTTCGCCCTGCTCAACCGCAGCTTGACCGAGGACTCTGGCGAATTTGACATCCCCAGCCAATGGCGCATGGGCCAAGTCGCCCAAGACATGCCCGAGACCGATCAAAGCGCGACCGAGTTTGTGATTGAAGGCGACACGGGCTTAACGGCTGCGAGAGCTGAAGTCGCGGCAGCCGAAGCCACTGACGACGGTGAACGCATGGCCAATGCGTATATGGGCTTGTACGATGCCGGTGAGCATGATGCGGCCTCCAGAGCCCAAGCCTTGATTCAAGGCTTGGGTTTCAAGACCAGCGAATTGAACAACCCCGTCAACAGCTTTTCGGGGGGATGGCGCATGCGTTTGCAGTTAGCTCGCGCATTGATGTGTCCTACCGAACTCTTGCTGCTAGACGAACCGACCAATCACTTGGATTTAGACGCCTTGGTGTGGTTGGAAGCTTGGCTCAAACGCTATGAAGGCACTTTATTGGTGATCAGCCATGACCGAGAATTTTTAGATGCAGTGACCAATGTCACCTTGCATATCGATGCGGGCAAGTTGATACGCTACGGTGGTAATTACAGCAAGTTCGAGGATATGCGGGCCGAGCAAATGAGCTTGCAGCAAAATGCTTTTGCCAAGCAACAAGACAAAATCGCGCATTTGCAAAAATTTATTGCTCGCTTCAAAGCCAAAGCCAGCAAAGCCAAACAAGCGCAAAGTCGGGTCAAGGCCTTAGACCGCATGGAAAAAATTGCCCCCTTGATGTCGGACGCTGATTTTCAATTTGAATTCAAAGAGCCCGCCAATCTGCCCAACCCCATGCTGTCCATGCAGCATGTCGATTTTGGCTATGCAGCCTCAAAGCCTACCGAGCCAGACGCCTCACCCACCATCATCGTGAGAGATGTCAGCAAATCGGTATTGGCCGGTCAGCGCATCGGCATCTTGGGCGCAAATGGACAGGGCAAGTCGACCGTGGTGAAAACCATTGCACGTGATTTGCCTGCATTGAGTGGCGACATCACCGAAGGCAAAGGCCTCAATATTGGTTATTTTGCCCAACAAGAATTGGATGTTTTGCGACCTGCTGACAACCCCCTAGAGCACATGATTGCCTTGGTGAAAAAAGTCACGACCGAGGGAAAGTTGTCCGGTCAAGCCACTCGAGAGCAAGACTTGCGCAGCTATTTAGGGCAATTCAATTTCGGCGGTGACATGGTCAAACAAAGTGTAGGCAGCATGAGCGGTGGAGAAAAAGCGCGCTTGGTGTTGTGCATGATGGTTTGGCAGCGGCCCAACTTGTTGCTGCTGGATGAACCTACCAATCACCTTGACTTGACCACCCGTGAGGCTTTGTCTATGGCGCTCAACGAGTTTGAAGGCACTGTGATGCTGGTCAGTCATGACCGCGCATTGCTTCGTGCGGTTTGTGATGAGTTTTGGCTGGTGTCTAAAGGGGGCATCGCGCCCTTCGATGGCGACCTAGATGATTACCAACAATTTTTGTTTGAAGAGGCCAAGCGCTTGAAGGCCTTGGCACAATCGGAGACAGTGGCAAGTACACCCAAAGCTGCCCCTGCGGTCATCAAAAACAGCAAGCCTAGCCAGCAACAAAAAACATTTCAAAAGCAACAGCAGCTTGTTGAATCCGATATGCAAGACTTAGAGCTTGAAAAAACCCG
>CAMBXY010000004.1 GCA_945871945.1 Bordetella parapertussis | reverse complement strand
TATTCACTGGCTTGCATTTTGTGGTGGTGAAACACCACGCAAGAGGCTTGGGTCGCCTCCCCCGCCGTGTGGGAAATATCAAAGCACTCAATACGCAGGTTGTCCAAGTCTTCCACCGCCATATCGAGTGCATCCACCAAGGCGCGTGTGCGCGACTGCTGAGAGCCCTCTTCAGCCAGCAAGCGGGCCAATTTCAAAGCAGCGTTTTGTTGCGCCATCTCCAGCCATACTTTGCGCTGCTCACGCGGTTGGTGGATGACATGCAACTTCACCCCTGTCTGGGCTGATAAAGCACTCACCAAAGATTTGTCTACTGCGTGGTTGGTGATGAGTGTGGGGGGAAGAGGTACGTCCAAATAATGCTGACTCAGAAAGGCCTCCAACACCTCAACCGGTTCGGCCCCTTCTGCATGGGTGGGAAAATAGGGGCTGTCGCCCAAATGGCGGCCGCCGCGCACCATGGCCAAGTTGACACAGGCTTTGCCGGCTTGCACCACCACGGCCAAGATGTCCACGTCGCGGTCGTCTACCGTGTCGACGGCTTGCTGGTGCAACACTTTGGACAAAGCACTGATTTGGTTACGCACCTCGGCGGCTTGCTCAAACTCCAAGCGCTCTGCATACGCCAGCATGCGTGTCTCTAAAGACTGCATCACATCGTGGGTATGGCCTTGCAGCAAGTCACAGGCGCTTTGCACGTCGCGTTGGTAATCTTCCAGACTGATCTTGCCCACGCAAGGCGCCGAGCAACGCTTGATCTGGTGCAGCAAACAAGGCCGATGGCGGTTGCGAAACACCGTGTCTTCGCAGGTGCGCAAACGAAAGACTTTTTGAATCAGTTGAATCGCTTCACGTACCGCCCACACGCTGGGATAAGGGCCAAAGTATTCATGGTGTTTGTCGACCGCGCCGCGGTAATACACCACCCGTGGTGCGGCTTTGGGGTGGGGATGCCCCAAGCTGTCAACTGCGCCATGTTGGGCGCGGGTGATTTTCAAATAGGGATAGCTTTTATCGTCACGAAATAAAATGTTGTAGCGCGGCTTGAGGCTTTTGATGAGATTGTTTTCCAGCAACAAGGCCTCGGCCTCAGAGCGCACCACGGTGGTCTCAAGACTGGCAATTTTGCTCACCATATGGCCGATGCGGGTGCCACCATGGTTTTTTTGGAAGTAGCTGCTGACGCGTTTCTTTAAGTGATTGGCCTTGCCCACATAAAGCACTTGGCCATCGGCATCAAAGTAACGGTAAACGCCTGGCAAAGGCGGCAAAGCGGCAACTTGCGACAGCAGTTGCGGATCGATAGGTTCTGTTGCGCTCACAGTGCTATGGCGACACAAACCTCACCCAAACCGGGGAACTGCGCGCTGAGTGTTTGACCTTGCTGCACGGGGACAGGAACCACACAAGTGCCCGTGATGACCACCTCACCCGCCTGTAAATGCATGCCGTGGCTGATGAGCTCGTTGGCCAACCAAGTCAGCGCCACCCGCGGGTCACCCAGCGCATTGGCACCCAGCCCTTGGGCAATCACTTCACCCTCGCGACTGACTTGCACCACTTGCGCAGCAAGGTCCACATGGCGCCACTCAGTGCTGAGGGCAGCTCCCAGCACCATGTGACTGGCGCAGGCAAAGTCGGCAATCAACTGCGCCTCACCAGCGGTGAGAAAGTCTTGGTAACGTGAATTGGGAATTTCAATGGCCAGATGCAAATCAGCCACCTGCGCCATGACCTGTTCTACCGTCAGAGGATTTGAGCCTTGGGGCGTGACATCTGAGCCCAACCGAAAAGCAAATTCGGCTTCCATCACCCGCATGACATTGCCCCGCATGGAAACCGTGGCCCCTTCGGGCAAGCACCTTGACGCCAACAAACGTCCCGCCATTGGACCGCTCACGCCAATATGCTGTTGACCGGCGGCGCTGGTGGCTGCAATTTTCCAACCCATGGGCTTGTCGCCGGTAGCCGCCAACAAGGCCTGCTGAACTGCGTATCCCTCACCGCGGGTTAGGGGGCGCACAGCTTCTTCGATAAAGTTAATTTGATGCGGCGTCTGCCATGCGGACAAAAGCTGGCGCGCCGCTGCCTGCGCTGAGGCCTCTACCATTGGCCGGTGTTGGGCATGGACGCCCAAGGTTCTGCGGGGGGCAGTGCTGCATGGGCTTGCAGCAACTCTACAGAGACGTGGTCGGGGGACCGCACAAACGCCATATAACCGTCGCGTGGGGGGCGCAAAATCGTCACCCCATGTTTTTGTAAACGCTCACAGCTGGCGTAAATGTTTTCTACCGCATAAGCCAAGTGGCCGAAATTGCGACCACCTTGCAAGACCTCGGGGTCCCAGTTGTAGGTAAGTTCAACTTGGGCGCTGTGGTCGCCAGGGGCGGCCAAAAACACCAAGGTGAAACGCCCGGATGGCACATCTTTTTGGCGAACCACATCAAGTCCTAAGGCATCACGGTAAAACTTCAGCGAAGCCTCTAGATCGGTGACACGCACCATGGTGTGCAAATAGCGCATATCAGGGAATTCTGGTCGACTGCCAAGAAACAAATTGCACAGTGTCATTGGTTTTTTGCCAGATGCTGGTAAAGCGCAAAGCAACTTTGAGATCGTTACCTTTGAAAAGCACATCGTAATTACCGATGCCATTGATGATAGCGATGCAACCAAAGTTACGTACCGTCACGTCAGAACGACGCATGGCCTTGTATTTCACAGCGCCCGAGTGCATGGACTCTATAAATGAGACTTTGGTGTCCAACTCCGCGTTGGAGTGAATGTAGACCAATTCAGGAGAAAAAAGCTTATCCATGGTGACATAGTCGTTGCCCAATTGAGCTGCATAACGGGCGTCTTCAGCCTTCAAAGCCTCTTCCCTGCTGATGGGACTGCAAGCAGCGCCTGCGGCATGCGCTGAGGGCAGAAAAGTTAAAGCAAATAGCACCCACATAGAACTCAATATCAGTCGCATGGCAATCTCCACAAAATAGTCTTACTCACATGATACGCCGGGCTTTAACACTTGGCAGATAAGGCTGCAGCTATAGATTGCGTGGCCACATCTTCCAACCAAGCCAAGTCCATGTGCTGGTGCGCTTCGCAGAAAAACCAAGGCTCACGGGAGTCGGGCTCAAGCATGACGCCGCGCTCGATCAACTGCCAACAAAAGGCTTGGTACAAAGCGCTGTTGGTCTTGCGCCAATCTCGGTAGGTTTGGGGCACGCTGGCTGTGAAGTGGATGCCCAGCATAGAAGCCGGCCCTGCAAAAGTGTGTTCAATTCCTGCTTGTGTGAAGACCCGACCCAACACATCGCGCACCTGCTCGCCCGCACGGTGCACAGTTTGCAAAGCGTCGGTGTTAGCTAATATTTCCAAGGTGCAGTGCGCAGCGCTCAAACCCACCAAATTGGCGGTGTAGGTGCCGCCATGCACCACGGCGCCAGCATTGGCACCCACCACATCCATGACATCGGCTCTGCCACCAAAGGCCGCCACGGGATAACCATTGCCCATGGCCTTGGCATAGGTCGTTAAATCTGCGTAAATGCCGTATAGGGATTGAGCGCCCCCAATGGCTACGCGAAACCCAGATTTCACTTCATCGATGATCAGCAAAGTGCCGTGGGCCGTGCACAAGTCGCGTAAGCGCTGCAACCATGCCTGACTCGCCGCTATGCTGCCCGCGTTGCCAATGATGGGTTCAAGCACCACGCAAGCCAGTTGGTGGTCATGGCGCACAAACAAATCTTCTAGTGCGGCAAAGTCGTTCAAACCAATGATGTCGACCAAGTCGTGTGCTTGGGCAGGTATGCCTCCCCCAAAGGGAATGACATTGGGCGCTAAGCCACTTAGGGTGTTCCAGTTCTCAATATCGGACTTCCACATCAACTCATCGGCCAAGCCATGAAAACCGCCTTCCACAGTCGCCATGCGCTGCCTACCGGTGAAGCCGCGAGCCGTGCGCACCGCGCCCATGACTGCTTCGGTGCCGGAGTTGGCAAAGCGCATCTTCTCTATTTGCGGGCACAGGGCCTTGATTTGCTGAACCACGATGGTGTCGAGTTCGGTGGCAAAACCCGTTAAGGTGCCACCGCTTTGAATTTGGGCAATCACCGCACGGTCAACCCGCTCGTCGCCATAGCCCAAAATCACCGGGCCATAGCCCAAGCGGAAGTCGACATAGGTTTTGCCATCCACATCCACCAACTCGCAGCCTTTGGCTCGCTGAATGAAAACGGTGCGGTCCGGGCCCCAGTAGCGGTAGTTTTCTGCGACACCTTGAGGCATGTGACGCATCGCTTCTTGCAGCAGTTCAGACTGTCGACTCATTTGTTCTCCCCCATTTTCAGGTGTTGACGGACTGACCGTGTGGTGGGCGCAGCAGCAAGCCCACTCTTTCCTCTAACAGTTTGACCACATGCAACTCTGCGGCTTCATCGCCATAGCGAGCTCTGGCTTCCTCAAACAAGGTTTGGGCATGCGTCCCCATGGTGAGTGAATAGCCCTGCGCTTGGGCAATCTGATTGACCAGTCCCAAGTCTTTACAACACAAGGCCAAGGAAAAGCTAGGGTCGTAATGGCCGGCAAAAATAGAGGGAATGTCGTGCCGCGCTACCCAGCTGTCACCCGCGCTGGAGGTGATGGCCTCTTGCACCACATCCAAGGGCACACCTGCCTTGGCGCCCAACATAAGCGCTTCGCCTATGGTGGCAGCACCCACAAACCACAGCAAATTGGTCAGCAGTTTGACCGTGGCTGCATTGCCGGGCTTGCCGCAATGAAAAATCTTCTCCCCAATGACATTGAAGATGGGCAAATGTTTTTCATAGCAGGCTTTATCTCCACCTACAAAGATAGACAGACGCCCCAAAGCCGCCATATCCACCGCATTGGTCACCGGTGCTTCCAAAAAATTCACACCTCGTGCATTGGCAGTTTGCACCAAGGTTTGAACCAAGTCGACAGAACTGGTGGATGTGTCAATCACCGTGGCACCCGCCTTCACCAAGGCCAACACGCCCTTGGGTCCCAGCATGACATCGCTGACTTGGGGCGGCCCCGGCAAAGACGTCATCACCACATCGGCATGGGCTACAGCCTCAGCCAATGAGTCGGCGCTTTTCGCCCCCAAATCCACCAAGTTATCGGTTTTGGCTGGCACTGCATCAAACACCGACAGCGCATAACCGGCTTGAATCAGGTTGGCCGCCATGGGGTTACCCATATGGCCAACGCCGATAAAAGCCACATCAGGCAAATGGCTCATGATTTGGTGAAGCTTAAGAACTGCGGCTTGTCACCCGCGTAAGGCTGGTAGGTAAAACCAAAGCCTTGCAACATTTCCAAGGCATCGGCGAATGCATAAGTGCGGTATTGAATGGTTTGCGCCATCAAGGTCTTGTCCCCGTCCGACAAATAGTAGTGCTTGGTGAAGCCATGCTCATCAAGCTCTATTTTTTGCGAATACAGCATGCCATTGGAGATGGGACTGGCGTAATCATGGTGAGGACCTTGTACACCTAGCAACAATTGACCGCCACTTTTGACATGTTGTGCAACCCGCTCTAGCCCTTGGCGATTGGGTTGGTCTTGTGCAATGTGGCTGACCAAAAAAGGTTCTTTGTCACCATCGATGACAAAGTACCACACACCGCCATAGGAAAAAGCCAAGTCGTACACAGCGGCTAAATTCAGCTCGGTGACGTTTTGGTGCAGCAACTCAATTTGGGGTTGAGTCTGCAAGCGTTGTTGAGCCATACTCAACATGGCGGGGGTCAAGTCCACGCCGGTGATAGCAATCTGAGGTTGTCGCTTGGCTAAAGTTTCCAGTATCAAACCTGTGCCGCAGCCGATTTCTAAGACATGGGAGAAAGGCTGATGTTGAATTAGGGCATCGACAATTTTGTTGTAATCGTAGTAACCAGAAGTCATTATTAAGTCGTAATAAGCCGACATATTTGTGTAATCACCCATTTTTTTCCCTGGTAAACAGCAGACCGAGAGTGGGGGCTAAGGCTTAGGGCCTTGCCGCCAAATTTTTGGGGCAAGCATATCAGCACCAGAAACTTGGGATGGCTCGCTTTATTCCTCCTGAGTAAAGCGAGATAATGGTGACATGGATAAAACGCCTATTTGCACCTACTGCAACTTGTCAGAGTCTCGCATCATCGACCAAAGCCCTTTAACTTTGGTCATTCGTGATGTGTTTCCAGTCTCACCCGGACACACCCTCATCATCCCGCGCCGGCATGTGGACTCCTATTTCGACTTGACTGATCAAGAGCGCGAAGACATGGTGTTCATGATGACCCGAGCCAAAGATTCAATTAAAAAAGAACTCAGCCCTCAGGCTTTCAATATTGGCATCAACGAAGGTTTTGCTGCGGGTCAAACGGTGGCGCACATCAATATGCATTTGATTCCTCGATTCAAAGGCGATGTCGCTGAACCGCGCGGCGGCATACGCTGGCTTTTCCCAGAAAAAGCCATCTTCTGGGATAAGAAGCCCCCCACAGTCACCACCACTGAGAAAAAATGAACTTCACTTTGTTCTCCAAACGCTTGGCTGTTGTGGTCGCCATATCGTCTATGGGCCATGTCTTACACGCCGCAGAAATGGACAACACTGAACGCTTCTACCAAACTACTTTTGGCGTCATCACGGCCTTTGGCTTTAAAAAACAAATCGATGCTGACCCCATCTGCAGAGGTAAAGCCTATGCTGACTTTGATCTGAACCAGTTTTTGGATGCCATCCCTAAAGACTTACTGACACGCCCCGGTCAACGCGAGGACATTGTCAAACAGTTCCAAGGCTATTTCGAAAACATAGACAGTTTGCAACTGCCTACGGGCCAAACCATACCTGTGGCCTATCAAGAATTGAAAAAAGGCACGGCCTTGCTTTTACGCAAAGAAACCGAAAGCAGCGATGTTGCTGATTTATGTCAAAAAATGTACAGCAACTCAGACCTCATTTTCAAAACCCAAATCGAGAGCATCAAAGCTTTGATCGTCAAAAAATAAGGTGCATGCATGAAAGCTTTTTGTTCTCAACGACCTCTTGTTTCTAAATTAAGTGCAAGCTTGGTTTTCATCGCTGCACTCTCGCTCAGCGCATGTACCCAAGAACAGCAAAACAAAATTGGTCGTGGAATCCAAAATTGGACGGGCACCGATGGCGTCTTAGAGGTCTACTCAGGGGACAAACTGGTACGGCGCTTTCTCAAGGTCGACAAAATCAGTACGGCTTTGGGTACCGACGACAGCAAAGCGCGTGAGTATCGCTATGGCTATGGGTTCTTAGATGCAAACCTCAATATGCAAGTTGACCCCAGCGAAAAACGGGTCTACTTCGAATTCAGCAATTATTCAACCATCGTGTTTTTTGAAAACCCCCAATGAAACTCGGGGCTAAAGGTTTTTTTAAGAACCCCAGTTAGGTTTTCGCTTGTCTAGGAAGGCTTGAAAACCCTCTTGAGCGGTGTCATCCATCATATTGCAGGCCATGGTTTGACCAGCCAACTGATAAGCGGCATTCAAACCCATTTCCAGCTGTTGATAAAACAAGGCTTTTCCCAGACGCACAGCGGGCTCGGGTTTGGCCACAATCTTGGCACACAGCTGCAAAACTGCATCCTCCAAGCTATCTGCATTGACAACTTGATTGATCAAACCCCGCGCTTGTGCCGTCGGGGCATCAATAAAGTCACCTGTTAAAAGCATTTCCATGGCCTGCTTACGGTGCATATTGCGACTCAATCCCACACTGGGGGTTGAGCAAAACAATCCGTAGTTGATGCCCGAGACTGCAAATCGTGCATCGTGACTGGCCAGCGCCAAATCGCACATGCTGACCAACTGACAACCTGCTGCGGTGGCAATGCCTTGCACCTGAGCGATGACGGGTTGCGGCAAATTTTGAATGCGCACCATCATGCGGCTGCACTGGCTAAACAGCTGGGTGTAGAAATCGTGGTCGGGATGGCTTCGCATTTCCCTTAAATCGTGACCAGCGCTGAAGGCCCGTCCCTGTGCGGCAATCACCACGACTCGGCAAGCGGCATTTTCTGCCACAGATTGCAAAGCGCCATCTAAGGCACTCAGCATTTGGCTTGACAGCGCGTTGAAGCTGTCGGGCTGGTTCAAGACCAAACGTGTGACGCCAGTTGCTGGCATTTCGACTAATACCCCGTCATTCATGGTGTATCTTCTCCACTCAAATGAATGCTGCCATTCGCACCCATGGAAACTGACCATCCGCCCTTGATTTACCTAGGGCCCCATGATCCCCTGCCAGAGCCTGAAACCGCTTGGGATCAATCCAGTGGGGTTCCAGGATTGCTCGCAGCTGGCGGGGGTCTGTCAGTAGATCGTCTGCGGGAAGCTTACAGCAAAGGCTGCTTTCCTTGGTTCAGTCTTGGGCAGCCCGTGCTTTGGTGGAGTCCCGATCCGCGCATGGTTTTGCAGACACATAACTTCCGCTTTCATCGTTCCTTACGCCAATGGATGAAGCAAAAACCCTCTTGGGAAATTCGCTTCGACTGCGCTTTTGATGAAGTTATAGAGCACTGCGCAAAAGCGCCACGGCCTGGCCAACATGGCACTTGGATCGTCTCTGAGATGGTTGCAGCCTACAAGGCGTTGCATGCAGCTGGCCTGGCCCACAGTGTGGAGACTTGGATCGATGGCGAGCTTTGCGGTGGGCTTTACTGCGTCAGTTTGGGGCGGGCGGTGTTTGGCGAGTCGATGTTCAGCTTGGTGCCCAATGGCTCCAAAATAGCCTTGGCGGGTTTGGTGGCTTTTTGTAAAGCTCAAGAAATCAGCATGATCGACTGTCAACAAAATACCCATCATCTGGCCTTGATGGGCGCGGCTGAAATCTCTAGAGCCGCGTTTCTTAGCCATATACAGACAGCCCAGTCGTTGGAGCCGGTACGCTGGGATTTTGACCCCTTATACTGGTCTGAACTTTCAATTTAATTTCTTTTTGCCGTGACCCATCTCAAGGATTTGCCGCTTCAATCGTTGCAGTTTTATGCAACTGCGCCCTACCCTTGCAGCTATTTGTCAGACAGGCAGGCCCGGTCTCAGGTTGCCACCCCCAGCCACCTCATTCACAACGATATTTACTCGGATTTGGTGGCCAAAGGCTTTCGCCGAAGCGGTATGTTCACCTACAGGCCCTATTGCGATGGTTGTCGCGCATGTGTGCCCATCAGGGTCAAAGTCGATACCTTTGACCCCACCCGCAGTCAGCGCAGGGCCCTGAAACAACATGCCCATTTGCAGTCACGTATCTCTAAATTGGTCTACGCACCCGAACACTACCAGCTCTACCTTGCCTATCAAAATGGCCGCCATGCAGGTGGCGGCATGGACCAAGACAGCGTGGAGCAATACACCCAGTTTTTGCTGCAAAGCAGAGTCAACTCGCGTTTGGTGGAATTTCGAAGCCCCGATGAAGCTGATGGCTCTTTGGGCCAATTGCGCATGGTCTCCATACTCGATGTCCTCAACGATGGACTGTCTGCGGTCTATACCTTTTACGACCCCTTGGCAGCCAATGGCATGGGTACTTATTGCATTCTTTGGCAAATCCAACAGGCCCGCGAACTGGGCTTGCCCTACGTGTATTTAGGCTACTGGATTTCCCAAAGTACCAAGATGAATTACAAAGCCCAGTTTGGTCCCCATGAGGTACTGGTTGATGGCGAATGGACGCAGGCTTGATATCGCCCTTGTAAGATATCGCTATGCGAAAAGTTATTGCCGGTCATGTCCCTGCCCCGTCCATACAGGTTTTAGGGCGCATGTTTTCCCTGATGGATGTCTTGGCTGCCAAAGAAGGCTCGGCCACCCTTAAAGAAATCAGTGAAAAAACGGGCCTGCATCCCTCAACCACCCACCGTATATTGAATGACTTGGTTTTGGGGCGCTACGTCGACAGACCCGAATCCGGACATTACCGATTGGGAATGCGTTTGCTCGAACTGGGTAACTCAGTCAAAGCCCGACTCAATGTCAGAGATGCGGCTCTTGAACCCATGCAAGAGCTGCACCAACTCACCCAGCAACCCGTCAACCTCAGTGTTCGCCAAGGTGATGAGATTGTCTATATAGAACGTGCCTACAGTGAGCGCTCTGGCATGCAAGTGGTTCGCGCCATAGGCGGCAGAGCGCCCTTGCATCTGACGTCGGTGGGCAAATTGTTTTTAGCTGCCGACGACAACGTTAGAGTTCGGGCTTATGCCAACCGAACAGGCCTCCTAGGTCATACCCGCAACAGCCTAACCCAGTTGCTTGCGCTGGAAAAAGAAATCGCAAAGTGTCGCCAATCAGGGGTGGCCAGCGATAACGAAGAACTGGAATTGGGCGTGAGGTGCATGGCCGCAGGCATTTTTGACGACCAAGGAAAACTAATTGCCGGCTTGTCAATATCTGCGCCCGCAGACCGCCTTGATGAGGCTTGGCTGCCTAAATTACAAGCGACGACTCGTAAAATTTCTATGGAGCTGGGATTTCACGACGTCAAGGAGTGACGAGTCTCTACCCATTTACGTACCCGCTCTGCATCTGCGGTACGGCTGAGTTTGCCAGCAGAGTCTAAAAAGATCATGATCAATTTGCGCCCCGCAACCTTGGCTTGCATCACCAAGCACTGACCTGCCTCAGAAATGTAGCCCGTCTTTTGCAAATCTATATCCCAGTTGGGGTTCGATACCAAGCGGTTGGTCGATCGGTATTTCAGGGTTTTGTGACCCACTTCAACTTGAAAACCGCTGGACGTGGACAACTCACGCAAAGTCGGGTCATTCGCCGCAAGAGCCACCAAGGTTGCCAAGTCTTTAGCGCTTGATTGGTTGAGACTTGATAAGCCCGTAGGCTCTGCATAGCGTGTGTCGCGCATACCCAATTGAGCAGCTTTGGCATTCATTTGGTTGATAAAGGCATCTAAACCTGCTGGGTAACTGCGCCCCAAGGCATGGGCTGCGCGGTTTTCGCTGGACATCAGTGCCAAATGCAACAACTCACCGCGGGTCAAACTGGTGCCGGGTCGCAAACGTGAGGTGCTGCCTTTTTCGGTGTCTACATCTTCGGTTGTGATGGTGATCATTTCATCCATGTCCAGATTGGCTTCACGCACCACCAAGGCTGTCATCAATTTGGTGATGGACGCAATAGGCAAAACAACTTGGCCATTTTTGCTGAGCAAAATTTCTTGCGTGTCTTGGTCAATCACATAAGCCACGCTTGACTTGAGAGTGAGTTGATCATTAGCGGCAGAATGCAGACCGGCAAGCTTGCCAAAAGAGGGCCTTGCAGGTATCGATTTATAAACACGCTTATGCTTTTTCTTGGCAACGGCAACAACTTTGCTTTTTTGTTTTTGTTTTTGTTTCGCCGTGAGTGCGTAAGAGGATGGCGCCCAAGCCAGCAGGGCAGCAACACTGAACGCAACCCAAAAACGTGTATTCAAAATTTTCAACATGGTGTCCCAATGGCGGCCCAGACAGGCTTTGAAGCGCGAGTGTAGTCTGATTTAAAAATACACGCAAGATCAAAGACTTGCGTCTAAATATTCAGGTAAAAAAACTACACAGCTGCTGTGAAAACCGTCACAAATCTATTTTTTCAGCCCTGCGCAGCTACACGTTCTGCTTTACTCTGTAATTTATTCAAAGCACTTAAGTATGCTTTTGCAGATGCCACCACGATATCTGGGTCAGCGCCCACGCCATTAACAATACGGCCGTTGTTTTGAAGCCGCACGGTCACTTCGCCTTGGCTTTCTGTCGAGCCGCTGATGGCATTGACCGAATACAGCACCATCTCAGCACCGCTTTTCACATGCTTTTCAATGGCTTTCAACGACGCATCGACCGGGCCGTTGCCATTGGCTTCGCAGGCAAATTCTTTGCCCCTATCGGTGATAACTATGGAGGCATAAGGCAATTCACCGGTTTCACTGTGCTGGGATAACTTCACAAAAGAAAATACATCGTTGTCGTGCGAAATACTTTCCTCGCTGACCAGCGCCAAGATGTCTTCATCGAAAATTTCGCTTTTTCGATCAGCCAATTCTTTGAAGCGCCCAAAAGCGGCATTGGTTTCGGCTTCGCTGTCGAGTTCAACACCCAAGTCTTGCAAGCGTTGCTTGAATGCATTGCGGCCACTGAGCTTGCCCAAAACGATTTTGTTAGAGCCCCAGCCCACATCCTCGGCACGCATGATTTCATAGGTATCGCGAGCCTTCAAAACACCATCTTGGTGAATACCCGATGCATGCGCAAAGGCATTCGCACCCACCACGGCTTTATTGGGCTGAACCACAAAACCTGTGGTCTGACTGACCATGCGACTGGCCGCCAAAATATGTTTGGTGTCAATGCCCATCTCCAAGCCAAAGTAGTCTTTGCGAGTTTTGACCGCCATCACAATTTCTTCTAAGGAACAGTTGCCTGCTCTTTCGCCCAAACCATTGATGGTGCACTCGACTTGCCTTGCCCCTCCAATTTTTACGCCAGCCAAAGAATTGGCAACTGCCATGCCCAAGTCGTTATGGCAATGCACCGACCAAATTGCCTTGTCTGAATTGGGAATGCGCTCGCGCAATGTTTTGATAAAAACACCATACAACTCAGGAATCGCATAACCCACGGTATCGGGAACATTGATGGTGGTCGCACCCTCATTGATCACTGCTTCCAAAATGCGGCATAAAAAATCCATATCGCTTCGGTAGCCGTCTTCTGGACTGAACTCGACATCGGCGACCAAGTTGCGTGCAAACCGCACCGACTGCTTGGCTTGCTCGAACACCTGATCAGGTGTCATCCGAAGTTTCTTCTCCATGTGCAAAGCAGAGGTTGCAATAAAGGTGTGTATACGCGAATGTTTAGCGCCTTTTAAAGCCTCAGCTGCGCGTGAAATATCTCGGTCATTGGCGCGAGACAAAGAACACACCGTCGATTCGGTAATTGCATTGGCAATCGCTTTCACAGCTTCGAAATCGCCGTCTGAACTGGCAGCAAAACCCGCCTCAATGATGTCGACCCGCAAGCGCTCAAGTTGTCTGGCTATACGCAGTTTTTCGTCTCGCGTCATGGACGCGCCAGGGGACTGCTCACCATCTCGCAAGGTGGTGTCAAAAATAATTAATTTGTCAGCCATTCTTAAGCTCCTGAGAATTCAACCATCCAATGCCGAAAATAAAGCGTAATGAAAAAAGGCCTGTTGCAGAAAAACCTAAGACATTGTCTCAGTGCAAGCCCTTTTCATCGGGCTCGTCGGTTGAAGTACTGATGACGCTGGTGGGTATGCCTTTGTAACGTCGCCAAACATAAACCACATAACCGCTGATGCCGTATACCAAAAAAAGGCTGAACAAGACTGTAGGCGGATGAATATTGATCAAGGCAATGATCAGCGCAAAAGAGACGATGACTGCAAAAGGAACACTTTTGCGCATTTGGAAATCTTTGAAACTGTAGAACGGCAAATTGCTGACCATGGTCAAACCAGAATAAAGAATCACAGCAAACATGAGCCAGCGGTTATCCACGGGAGAAAACCCCATATCGGCCATAAGCCAGATAAAACCCATCACCAAAGCCGCCGCCGCAGGAGAAGGCAAACCTTGAAAAAACCGCTTGTCCACCGAGGTGGTATTCACGTTGAAACGGGCCAAGCGCAAAGCCGCACACGCGCAATAGATAAATGCGGCAAACCAACCCCAACGCCCCAAGTCTTTCAACGCCCACTCGTAAGTGATGAGCGCTGGGGCAGCGCCAAAAGAGACCATATCGGCCAAGGAATCCATTTGGGCACCAAACTCGGTTTGGGTATTGGTCATGCGGGCGACGCGTCCGTCCAAACTGTCCAACACAATCGCACAAAACACACCGATGGCAGAAGCCTCAAACTGGTTATTCATCGCCATCACAATGGCGTAAAACCCACCAAACAAAGCCGCCAGCGTGAATAAATTGGGCAGCACATAAATGCCCTTGCGCAAGCGACTTCGCGGTTCTTCGAATGAATCTTCTGTGTCAGGCATATAAATAGGGTTTAAAGAGTTGCCAGCACGGTGGAGGTGGCGCTGACTTTGTCGCCAGGGGCCACCAAGGGAACCGCCGTCAGAGGTAAATATACATCCACCCTAGAACCAAACCGAATAAAGCCATAGCGCTCACCTTTGCTCAGGACATGAGAAGCATCCACATAGCAAAGAATACGTCGGGCAATCAGACCGGCCACCTGCACCAGCGTCACCACATGGGCTTGACCATCAACCACCGCATCAATGACCACGGCATTGCGCTCATTTTCCGAAGACGCTTTGTCTAAATCCGCATTCACAAACAAGCCAGGAAAATACTGCACGCTGCGCACCGTTCCGTTGACACTGGCTCGGTTGCTGTGGACATTAAACACGTTCATGAACACACTGATGAGTAAGGCGTCTCTATCGGCATAGGGGTCTCTGACTTTTTCAATTTTCACAATCCGACCATCGGCTGGAGACAAAACAGCATTGCTTTGTTCTGGCACCCAACGGGGCGGATCACGAAAAAACTGGATAACAAAAACCAAAACCACATAAAAAAGGATGGTGACAAAACCAACACCCCAAAGCAGAGTTGCTAACAGGCTCAGCACAAAAGCCAAGCCTATGAATGGCCATCCTTCACGCGCCAAAATCGGATGTGGGTAGTGGTTCATCAGTTGCGAGTTTGGTCAACCAATTTGTTTTTGGCAATCCAAGGCATCATGGCACGCAGTTGAGCGCCCACTACTTCAATGGAATGGTCGGCAGTCAAGCGCCTGCGCGCGGTCATACTGGGGTAGCCAGTGCGACCCTCCAAAATGAACATCTTGGCGTATTCACCGGTTTGAATACGCTTTAAAGCGTTGCGCATGGCGACACGAGATTCTTCGTTGATGACTTCAGGGCCAGTGACGTATTCGCCGTATTCAGCATTGTTGGAAATCGAGTAATTCATGTTCGCAATGCCGCCTTCGTAAATCAAGTCGACGATCAATTTCAATTCATGCAAGCACTCGAAATAAGCCATTTCAGGGGCGTAACCTGCTTCAACCAAGGTCTCGTAACCCATCTTGATTAATTCAACTGCACCACCGCACAACACGGTTTGCTCGCCGAACAAATCTGTTTCGGTTTCTTCACGGAAATTGGTTTCAATGATGCCGGCTTTGCCGCCACCGTTGGCCATGGCGTAGCTCAGCGCCAAGTCGCGGGCTTTGCCGCTTTTATCTTGGTGAATAGCTATGAGATGCGGAACACCGCCGCCTTGGGTGTAGGTCGAGCGCACAGTGTGGCCAGGCGCTTTGGGCGCCACCATCCAAACATCCAGATCTGCACGCGGCACCACTTGGTTGTAATGCACATTGAAACCATGGGCAAAAACCAATGAAGCACCTTGCTTGATATGGGGGGCTATATTGTTGTTGTAAACCTCAGAAATTTGCTCATCGGGTAACAAAATCATGACAACGTCAGCCGCCTTGACGGCATCATTGACTTCCATGACGTTCAGGCCAGCTTTGCCCACCTTGTCCCAAGAGGCGCCGCCTTTGCGCAGACCAACGACCACTTTGATGCCGCTGTCGTTGAGGTTTTGGGCGTGCGCATGACCTTGGGAACCGTAACCAATGATGGCCACAGTTTTGCCCTTGATGAGGCTTAAATCACAGTCTTTGTCGTAATAGACTTTCATGGGTTTCTCCTTAAAAAATAATGGTAATTAAACACGCAAGACGCGTTCGCCGCGTCCAATGCCGCAGGCGCCTGTGCGCACAGTTTCCAAAATAGCGCTGCGTTCGATGGCCTCTAAAAAAGCATCGTTTTTAGCCACATCGCCAGTCAATTCAATGGTGTAGCTTTTGTCCGTCACATCAATCACGCGGCCACGAAAAATATCGGCCATGCGTTTCATTTCTTCGCGCTCTTTGCCCACCGCACGCACTTTGACCATCATCAATTCACGTTCGGTGTAAGCGCCTTCGGTTAAGTCGACCACCTTGACCACTTCAATCAGTCGATTCAAGTGTTTGGTGATTTGCTCAATCACATCATCCGAGCCCGAGGTCTGCAAAGTGATGCGTGACAAACTGAGGTCTTCGGTAGGCGCAACGGTCAGCGACTCAATGTTGTAGCCCCGCGCAGAGAACAAACCGACAACCCTGGACAACGCGCCAGGCTCGTTTTCAATCAATACTGCAATGATATGTTTCATAGGGGATTCCTCTTTTCGCAACCCTCCCCTGCAGACGGTAACCTGCAGGCTTGGTTGTCAATAGATTCGTCTTAAAGTAATCGGCAAAGGTTAAAGGTCTTCGCTGCCCAAAAGCATTTCAGTGATGCCTTTGCCAGCTTGAACCATGGGGAAAACATTTTCGGTAGGGTCGGTACGAAAATCCATGAAGACGGTTCTGTCCTTGAGTTTTCGCGCCTCACGTAGAGCAGGCTCGACGTCTTCAGGCCGCTCAATAAGCATGCCCACATGGCCATAGGCCTCAGCCAGTTTGACAAAATCGGGCAAAGCATCCATGTAACTGTGGCTGTAACGGCCCGAATATTCAATCTCTTGCCACTGCCTGACCATGCCCAAAAAACGGTTGTTCAAGGCCACGATCTTGATGGGCGTGTTGTACTGCAGACAAGTAGAGAGTTCTTGAATGCACATTTGTACAGAGCCTTCACCTGTGACGCAATACACCTCGCTGTCAGGCTTGGCCAATTTGATTCCCATGGCATAAGGAATGCCCACGCCCATGGTTCCCAGGCCACCAGAGTTGATCCAGCGGCGCGGTTGATCAAAGCGGTAGTACTGCGCAGCCCACATTTGATGCTGCCCCACATCGGAGGTGATGTAAGCGTCTGCGTCTTTGGTCATGTTCCACAAAGTTTCAACCACATACTGTGGCTTGATGACGTCTGAGCTGCCAAGGTCGTATTTCAAACAATCTCTGGAGCGCCATGCTTCAATGGTTTCCCACCAAGCAGCCAAGCCTTTGGCCTCAGGCTTGGTTGGCGACTCCTTCAACATCGCCAGCATTTCGGTCAGAACTTCCTTGACATCGCCCACGATGGGAATATCAACTTTGACGCGCTTGGAAATACTCGAGGGGTCAATATCGATGTGAATGATCTTGCGCTCGTTTTGCGCGAAATGTTTGGGGTTGCCAATCACGCGATCATCAAAACGTGCGCCCACGGCCAACAACACATCGCAATTTTGCATCGCATTATTGGCCTCTATCGTTCCGTGCATGCCAAGCATGCCTAAAAACTTTCTGTCGCTGGCAGGATAAGCACCTAGGCCCATCAAGGTGTTGGTACAGGGATAGCCCAATATATCGACCAAAGCACGCAATTCGGCTGAAGCTTCACTCAATAAAACGCCACCGCCGGTGTAAATAAACGGTCTTTTGGCAGCTAACAACAGTTGCAATGCTTTGCGAATTTGTCCGCTATGCCCTTTGCGAACAGGGGTGTAAGAACGCATCTCCACTGAGGTGGGATAGCCGCTGTAAATGGTTTTCTTGAACGACACATCCTTAGGAATATCCACCACCACAGGTCCAGGTCGGCCTGTACGCGCGATATGAAAGGCCTTCTTCATGATCTCGGCCATGTCGCGCACATCTTTGACCAAAAAATTGTGCTTCACAATGGGGCGGGTAATACCCACAGTGTCACACTCTTGAAAAGCATCTAATCCGATGGCATGCGTGGGAACCTGTCCCGTGATGATGACCATGGGGATGCTGTCCATATAGGCAGTCGCAATACCGGTGACAGCATTGGTCACACCAGGACCCGAAGTCACCAGCGCAACACCTACTTCGCCTGTGGCACGGGCATAGCCATCAGCGGCATGGACAGCTGCTTGCTCGTGGCGAACCAACACATGTTCTATGGTGTTTTGTTTGTAAAGCGCATCGTAAATATGCAAGACCGCGCCACCGGGGTAACCCCAGACAAACTGAACACCTTCAGCCTGAAGCGACTTGACCAAAATGTCAGAGCCATTGATTTCGATGGGGGTTTGACTCAGCGCACTGGCTTGAGCGGCGGATTGGAGTTCCGCTTTGGACATTTCCATGATGTAACCTTTGTGAATTTCTTAACGAAAAAACTAGGGTGCCTTTTTGCATCTTCTTATGAAAGTGCAGCAAGACTTTGGATTTCAAGCTATAGGCGTCTAACACCAAACTTGAACCCTTTTAGTTCGACAGCCTGTCATTATGACACTGAAACTCTCACGTTTAGCCTGATCAGCCATCATTTGTGTGAATGCCATAATGAAAATAAAGCATCTCAAATTTTCAGCACCTATTTACGCGCAAGGCACAAACTTTTTTAATCCTCCTTGGCTTCAGACAAAGAACTATCAGATTTTCTGGTGGGCATAGAAAAACGCGCGTTCAAGCGCACCGTCTTTCATGTTCGGGATGACGAGTCTGCGCTTGATATTGTGCAAGACAGCATGATGAAGTTGGCCGAACATTACGGTGATAAACCGGTGACCGAGTTGCCCATGCTGTTTCAGCGAATCTTGTCCAATACAACTTTGGACTGGTTCAGACGCCAAAAAACCCGCAAGGCTCTTTTTTCCAATTTCAGTGATTTTGGAAACGGTCAAGATGATGAATATGATATTTTGGAAGTATTAACTTCACATCTGAGTACTGAAAGCGCTTTAGATGAATTCGTAAGAACTAAAACTTTTGAAGAAATCGAGAAAGAAATACAAAATTTGCCAGGGCGTCAACGAGAAGCCTTCTTACTGCGTTATTGGGAGGACTTGGATGTGGCTGAAACTGCAGCAGCCATGGGGTGTTCAGAGGGAAGTGTTAAAACACACTGTTCCAGAGCTATCCAGTCCTTGTTCAAAGCTTTGAATTCCAAGGGTATACGACCATGAATAACTTATCAAACTCCTCACTGGTTCAAGATCTACTTGGGCGTCGCTTTGCGCAAGTGCTGGAAAAAAACTCTGAATTACCTTACGAGGTTTCAGAACGCTTACGTGCTGCACGCATCCGAGCCCTGTCTGTTAGGCGCGTCTCCCAAATCCAGTTGCAAACTGCCCAAGACATCCAATCTCAACATGGTCTTGCACTGCTGAAATTTCCCACACAAATTCACTTTTTTTTACAAACCTTTGGCTCCATACTGCCTTTGCTTGCCCTCATCGTGGGTCTGGTTTTTATCCATGATTTCCACAACGACCAAAATGCCCTTGAACTTGCTGAGGTAGATTCAGCTCTTTTAACTGACGATTTGCCGCCAAGCGCTTACACCGATGCATCTTTTCTTGAGTATTTAAAATACGAAGTCTCTTCACCGCAAAACTAATACCGTTCATGCGCATACTACTTTTTCCAACTTGGCTTTTTTCCAAGATAAGTGTTTCTTTGGGCTTAGTTTTGTTTCTGGGTTCGCCCATTTTCTGTCTTGCTGGCGATTTAACTGAAAAGCCGGCTAAGCCAGCCAGCACTTTAGAAAGTTCGCCCACTTGGGCGGAACTCAGCTTGGCGCAAAAAAAAGCCTTGCTGCCTTTGGAAAATCTTTGGCCCACGCTTGAAGTTAACCGTAAAAGAAAATGGCTGGCCTTTACGCACAATTTTGCCGACATGACCGAAGCCTCTCAAGCCATCGCCCAAGAACGCATGCGAGATTGGGCTGCACTCAGCCCTCAGCAACGTACGCAAGCTCGATTGAATTTTGCCCAAACCAAGCAGTTGTCCAGCGATGAAAAGATGGCTAAATGGGAGGCCTTCCAATCGCTCAGCGAGGACGCCAAGCAAAAACTCCCCTCTTCTCGCCCTGGCCCGCCCAAGGGGGCCGCAGTTGCAGTCAAGCCTATTTCGCCAGATAAACTCACCAGCACTCCTGTGAAAAAAGAGGGCCAAGGCACTTCTCCACGTATTGACACTGGGCAACTCAATCCATTTACCTTGCTGCCAGCAAATCTTCAGGCTTCTAACCGGCCCACTGCGGTTCAATGAGCCCTGCATCTCAGCCCGAACCCCCGCTTATCGTTACTGAACTGCCCACCGCTTCTTTGTTCAGACGCATGAGCTGTTGGATCTATGAAGGCATGTTGCTGTTTGGTGTTATTTTCATCGCGGGCTATCTTTTTGGAGCACTCAGCCAAACTCGGCATGCCATGCACAACCGTCTTGGACTTCAAGTTTTTGTGTTTTTAGTGTTGGCACTTTATTTCACATTTTTTTGGTACAAAGGCCAAACCCTTGCCATGAAGACTTGGCACCTAAAAATCGTCTCGATTGATGGTCAAGCTCTGACCCAAAAACAAGGGCTCTTAAGATTTTTTTACGCATGGATTTGGTTTGCTCCTCCACTCCTGCTGGCTGGTGTGCTCGGTTGGTCTAGTCTGCAAGGCTTAGGTGCCGTAATGATTTGGATCCCTTTGTGGGCCAGCCTTAGCAAGCTTCATTCAGATAAGCAGTTTTGGCACGACCATTGGGCGCGTACCCGCGTGGTTGACGCACGCAGCCAAATGAGCCCGACTGCCCCCACAATACAGACATGAAACCCGCTTTTTCTCTTTGCGTTTACTGCGGCTCTCGCCATGGCTCGCTAGAAATTTATGAACAAACAGCAAAAGCAGTGGGGCAATGGATTGGTCGCCACCAAGGCCAACTGGTTTATGGCGGGGGAAACAGCGGCTTGATGGGCATAGTAGCGATGGCGACCCAGCAAGCAGGCGGCAGAGTCGTTGGCATCATCCCGCATGCCTTGGCGGAAAAAGAGCTGGCCCGAGATGACTGCGACGAGTTTCACTTGGTTGACAACATGCATCAGCGCAAGCACATGATGGCTGAGCGAGCCGATGCTTTTCTTACCCTGCCAGGGGGCATTGGAACGTTTGAAGAATTTTTTGAAGTTTGGACATGGAAGCAACTGGGCTACCACAACAAACCGATTGGATTGCTCAATGTAGACGGTTATTACGATGGCCTATTGGCGTTCATGAATAACACCGTCAACAAAGACTTTGTATCGGACTGGCAAATGGGTTTGATTCATCAGTCTGCAGACTTGGAAAAACTGCTTGCCTTGCTGGTGCAAGAAGCCGGCCTGTCTGAGGGCAAGGGCTTGGACGCGATTTAAACAGCAGATTCGTCTGTCTCGCCGGTGCGAATGCGAACCACCCGCTCAACTGCTGAGACAAAAATTTTGCCGTCGCCAATCTTGCCCGTTCGCGCGGCAGTCACGATAGCGTCAACACAGCGGTCTACATCATCGGACTTGACCACCACCTCGACTTTCACCTTAGGCAAAAAATCCACCACGTATTCAGCACCACGGTACAGCTCGGTGTGACCTTTTTGGCGGCCAAAGCCTTTTACTTCTGTGACCGTCAGGCCTGTAACGCCGCATTCAGCTAAAGCTTCGCGAACTTCTTCAAGTTTGAATGGTTTGATAATTGCGGTGATTTGTTTCATATTGAATTCCCTTGTGGGCACAGAATAAATGGTTAATCAGGAACGGAAATGACTGGTTATAGGATAACGCCAATCCTTGCCAAAGCCTCTGTGGGTGATACGGATACCTATGGGCGCTTGCCGCCGCTTGTATTCGTTGAGCCGAATTAAACGCGTGACTTTCTCCACATCCGCCAAGGCAAAACCAGCCGCAACGATTTCTTGAGCGCTTTGGTCTTGCTCCATATAGCGCGACAAAATTGCGTCCAGCACTTCATAGGGCGGCAAACTGTCTTGGTCGGTTTGGTCGGGTCGCAGCTCTGCGCTGGGTGGACGAGTGATGATACGCTCAGGGATAGGCGAAGCACCGCGGCCATACGGATCGTGCTGATTGCGCCAAGTCGCAAGTTGATAAACCAAGGTTTTAGCCACGTCCTTGATGACAGCAAAACCGCCGGCCATGTCGCCATACAAAGTGCAATAACCGGTGGCCATTTCGCTTTTATTGCCCGTTGTCAACACCATGGCACCATGTTTGTTAGACAAGGCCATCAACAATGTTCCGCGGATACGCGCCTGAATATTTTCTTCTGTGGCGTCTAAGGGCATGCCTAGAAAATCGGCTTGCAGGGTTTGTAAGAAAGTATCAAACATAGGAACGATAGATTTTTCGTCATAGCGTACGCCCATTCTTTGCGCCATGTCTCTTGCATCAACGAGGCTGATATCGGCGGTGTAGGGAGACGGCATCATGACGCAGCGTACATTTTCAGGGCCCAGGGCATCCACCGCAATCGCCAGCACCACAGCCGAATCGATACCGCCAGACAAACCAATCAATGCCCCTGGAAAACGGTTCTTGCCAAGGTAATCGCGCACGCCCAAGACCAGCGCGTCCCATACTTCAGCCAGCGCAGTGGGCAAAGGCGCAATGGAAGATTGCAACAACAATTGCGCACCCTCAGATTGAAGCGTAATTTGCAATTCATCTTCAGCAAAGCCCTTGGCGCGACCGGCCATGTCGCCGCTGGCCTGTAATGCAAACGAGCGGCCCTCAAACACCACTTCATCTTGGCCTCCGACCAAATGTGCATACACCAATGGCAAGTTGGTTGCCAAGCAACGCTCGCGCATTTTGTCTTCGCGCTCTTGCGCTTTGCCCATATGAAAGGGAGAGGCATTGATGACGGCCAAAACCTGTGCGCCGGCGGCCTTAGTCTCTTGTGCGGGTTGCTCAAACCAAGCGTCCTCACAAATCAACAAACCGACTTTGATGCCTTGCACCTCAAACACACAAGGCACAGAGCCCGGCTTGAAATAGCGGCGCTCGTCGAAGACTTGGTAATTGGGCAATTCGCGTTTGGCGTAACTGGCCACCACCTTGCCCTCGCACAGCACCGAGGCCATGTTGAAGCGCAAACTGACTGCCACCGAACGGGTGCGCTCGTCATGACCACTGGGGTGTCCGACCACCACATGCATGCCTTTTAAATCTGCTAACGCATGCCGTACAACATCCATCGCTTGATCACAGGCCGCAATAAATGAAGCGCGTAAAAACAAATCTTCAGCCGCATAGCCACAAATGGACAGTTCGGGGGTGAGCAACAAGCGTACGCCTCGCGCATAAGCAGTGCGTGCAGCATCGATGATTTTGCGGGCATTACCCGCCATATCGCCCACGGTGAAATTAAGCTGGGCTACACTGAGTTCAAGAGTCATAGGTCACATGCAAAAAGAGCTTCACGATTATGGCATTCGGGTGCATACGCATCCCGCTGAGATTGCCGCCACCGACTGGGACAATTTGCTGGCCTTACAGCACAACCCCACACCGTTCATGCAACATGCCTACTTGCGGGCTATGTATGAGAGCCGCAGCGCCTTCGCCGCTACCGGATGGCAAGCGCGTTTCATCAGTTTATGGCTGGGCGATGAGTTGCAAGCCGCTTGTCCCATGTATTTGAAAGACCACTCTTACGGCGAGTATGTGTTTGACTGGGCCTGGGCCAATGCCTATCAGCAACACGGCCTTAACTACTATCCCAAAGCCCTGATTGCCGTGCCATTCACGCCGGTCCCAGGGACTCGGCTTTTGGCGCGCAACCGAGAAGCCCGACAAAGCTTGTTGCAAGCAGCTGTTGATTGGTGTCAAACAGAAAAACTCTCTTCTCTGCATCTTTTGTTTGGCTGCGCTGAAGACATGGCGGCCTGCCAAAGCCTGGGCTTGCTGCAAAGGCAGACGGTGCAATTTCATTGGCAGAACCAAGCTTGGTCTGATTTTGAAAATTTTTTAGCCAGTCTGACCCAAGAGAAAAGAAAAAAAATCCGCCAAGAACGCCGCCGCGTGACGGATGCAGGTGTGAGTTTTCGCTGGGCCTTGGGCACAGATATCAGCACACAAGACTGGGCCTTTTTCTACAGTTGCTATGAGCGCACTTACCTAGAGCACGGCAATGCACCCTATCTGACGCCCGATTTTTTTCACCGCATGCAAAGCACTTGCACTGAAAACTGGTTGCTGTTCATTGCCGAGCGCGATGGCCAACCCATCGCCAGCAGTTTGATAGGTATAGAAGGTTTGGGCAGTGGCCAAGGGGTGGCTTACGGACGCTATTGGGGCGCGCTTGAGCGCGTCGATTGCCTGCACTTCGAAGCTTGTTATTACCAGCCTTTGCAGTGGTGCATTGAACACCAAGTGCAACGCTTTGAAGGCGGCGCACAAGGCGAACACAAAATGGCCAGAGCTTTGATGCCAGTCAGCACCCACAGTGCCCACTGGTTGGCCGACTCCCGCTTTGCCAACGCGGTTGAAAATTTTCTAGAGCGCGAAGGCGCAGGGGTAGATAATTA
The DNA here is from genome assembly GCA_945871945.1 of Bordetella parapertussis. Lineage (GTDB taxonomy): Bacteria > Pseudomonadota > Gammaproteobacteria > Burkholderiales > Burkholderiaceae_C > Limnohabitans. Next base: position 1,493 of record CAMBXY010000004.1, on the reverse strand, counting down.
TTTGGCTCACCTGGAAGAGCGCAATCCTTTTAAGCGTGAGCTTTGAGGTAGTTGGCCAAGCCCTCGGTGATTTCTTGCATAGCGCTCTGTGGGCCTTCCCAGCCTAGTACCTTGACCCACTTGCCTTCTTCCAAATCTTTGTAGTGTTCAAAGAAATGGGCAATGGTTTTCAATCGCATGGGGTTCAAGTCTTCGGGCTTTTGCCATTGGGTGTAGATAGACAAAATTCTGTCTGTGGGCACCGCCAGCACCTTGCCGTCCATGCCGGCTTCGTCTTCCATTTTCAAAATACCGATGGGTCGACATGGCACCACAACCCCGGGAATTAAGGGCACGGGCGTGATCACCAAAACGTCTACCGGGTCGCCGTCGCCGCTGATGGTTTTGGGCACGTAGCCATAGTTGGTGGGGTAATGCATGGCCGTGCTCATGAAGCGGTCTACAAAGATGGCGCCGGTTTCCTTGTCCACCTCGTATTTGATGGGGTCAGCATTCATCGGAATTTCGATGATCACGTTGAATTCATGGGGGACGTTCTTGCCCGCGGTAACGTTATCAAGTGACATATTAATTTGTATATGTTGAAAAAAAGCTTGGGATTAAGCGTTAACCCTAAGTTTAACCTGCTACCTCGAGAAAAAGTTTTTCTGAATCACTTACATTCTCGGGGTTGGCCAATCACTGGGACTGTGTACAGCGAGTGAGGAAGCAACGCGATGGTGGTGTTTATGCAAGCCAAATATGTGGCACCACCTTTCATGCGAAACAATTCAAGGAGAATTTATGTCAGCCAATTCAGCGCTTTTATTCGCGCTAGCCTGCGGCCTTATCGCAGTGATTTATGGTGTCTGGGCCCGCAGCTGGATTCTTTCCCAAGATGCCGGTAACGCCCGTATGCAAGAAATTGCGGCGGCCATTCAAACCGGTGCAGCGGCCTATTTGTCGCGGCAATACAAAACCATTGCCATGGTTGGCGTGGTGCTGGCCGTACTTATTGCTTACTTCCTAGACCCTTTAAGCGCTGCCGGCTTTGTGCTCGGTGCGGTGCTCTCGGGTGCCTGCGGTTTTATCGGCATGAATGTATCGGTGCGTGCCAATGTGCGTACCGCGCAAGCTGCAACCAAAGGCATTGGCCCCGCACTGGATGTCGCTTTTCGTGGCGGCGCTATCACCGGCATGCTGGTGGTTGGCCTTGGCCTATTGGGCGTGACAGGTTTTTACTGGTACCTCACCTCGGCAGGCGTGCCCGCAGACGGTAAAGCGCTGGCTGGCATGCTCAACCCGTTGATTGGTTTTGCTTTCGGCTCCTCGCTGATCTCCATCTTCGCCCGTTTGGGCGGCGGCATTTTTACCAAAGGCGCTGACGTCGGTGCCGACTTGGTGGGCAAAGTTGAAGCGGGTATTCCTGAAGATGATCCGCGTAACCCTGCGGTGATCGCCGACAACGTGGGTGACAACGTCGGTGACTGCGCAGGCATGGCCGCTGACTTGTT
>CAMBXY010000003.1 GCA_945871945.1 Bordetella parapertussis | reverse complement strand
CTGCGGCGACACAAACCCGTCAGGCGCTTGGTAAGCGTGATGGATCAGCGCAGTGACAGGCTTCATGGCTTAGACCCGCCACTTCTCCAGCAATTTGGCTGGACGGGTAGTGTCATAGGCTTCGAAGGGCTGATGAATCCAAGGGTTGGTTGACAAATACTCAACTGAAAAATCGGGCGTGAAGCTGGAGACACCTTTGGTCCAAATCACAGCGCTGCGCAATTCGGTGATGGGTGAAAAATTGTTGCGCAGCAAATCCATGACGGCATTCAAAGTGTGGCCCGAGTCGGCCAAATCATCAACCAACAATACACGGCCGGCAATTTCACCTTTCGGTGTGGTGATGTAGCGTGCGATGTCTAAATGCCCTTGAACCGTCCCACCCTCAGAACGGTATGAACTGGTGGACATGATGGCCAAGGGTTTATCGAAAATACGTGAGAGCACGTCGCCTGGGCGCATGCCGCCTCTGGCCAAGCACAAAATGGTGTCGAACTCCCAACCAGATTGATGAATCTTGATAGCAAGCTTCTCGATGAGGTTATGGTATTCGTCATAAGACACATACAAATGCTTGCCGTCTTCAGTCAACATGGCGCTGCTTTCTTGCGAGGGATCAGTTGTGAAAAGGATGTCGAACCATGATGGTGTGGTCGCGGTCGGGGCTGGTGGAAATCAAATGGATGGGCACACCGGTGACCTCGGCGATGCGTTCCAAATAAGCACGCGCCTGCTGGGGCAAACGGGCGTAGTCGGTGATGCCCACCGTGCTGTCACTCCAGCCAGGCAGGGTTTCGTAAATGGGTTTGCACCGCGCAATGTCGTCAGCCCCCATGGGCAAGATGTCGGTGGTCGTGCCGTCTAGCTCGTAAGCAGTACACAGTTTGAGTTCGGTCAAGCCATCCAGAACATCCAGTTTGGTCACGCAAAGACCGCTCAGTCCATTGACTTGGGCGCTGCGCTTGAGCAGTGCTGCATCGAACCATCCACAGCGACGATAACGTCCGGTGGTTGTCCCTTTTTCAGCACCCACTGTACTCATGTGCCAGCCAGGCGTTCCCTCTACGTCCCAGTCGAGTTCTGTGGGAAACGGGCCGCCACCCACGCGGGTGCAATAGGCTTTGGTGATGCCCAAAATGTAATGCAGCAAGCCTGGACCTACACCTGAGCCGGCTGCGGCATTTCCCGCTACACAGTTGCTAGAAGTGACGAAGGGGTAGGTGCCATGGTCTACATCGAGCAAAGTGCCTTGCGCACCTTCAAACAAGAGGTTCGCGCCTGCATGGTGGGCGTCATTGAGTTCACGCGATACATCGGCCACCATAGGCAAAATTTGATGCGCATGCGCCATGGCTTCATCAAAGACAGCCTTAAATTGCACTTTACCTTGGTTGATAAATGGTTTGAGTGCATCAGGGAAAGCAAACTTTTCAGAACCCAAGAAAGTGGTGAGTACGTGGTTGTGAAGATCGAGGAGTTCGCGCAATTTGGAGGCGAAGCGATCCGGGTGCTTGAGGTCTTGCACACGCAAAGCGCGGCGTGCAATTTTGTCTTCGTAAGCTGGGCCTATGCCGCGTCCCGTGGTGCCAATTTTTTCTTCGCCGCCTTGTTCACGAGCGGCCTCTCGTGCCACATCCAATGCCGCATGAAAAGGCAAAATAAGTGGGCAGGCTTCACTGACACGCAAGCGAGATCGAACCTCAACACCGGCTTTTTCTAGGCCTTCAATTTCTTCCAGCAATTTGCCGCAGGACAGCACCACACCATTGCCTATGTAGCACTTCACGCCTTGGCGCATGATGCCACTGGGAATCAGGTGCAAAGCGGTTTTCACACCATTGATCACCAGTGTGTGTCCAGCGTTATGGCCGCCTTGAAAGCGCACCACCCCTTGCGAAAACTCTGTCAACCAATCGACCAGTTTTCCCTTGCCCTCGTCGCCCCACTGGGTGCCGACGACAACGACATGACGTCCGTGTTGTTTGCTCATGGTTTATTTTTTTTGGTTAAGGCCAAGGTTTGAACAGTCCACAGACCCTTAACGAGTAAGAGTTCGCGATCACAATGAAACTCATCGACTTCGCTGTCATGACCTGGCAGCATGCAGACCACGGTTTGACCTTGCTCGCGGAGTTGGGCAATGGCTTGATGCAAGCCTGCGTCTTCACCCCAAGGTGCTCGAATGGCCGCTTGGGGCGCAGGGCGAGGGATTAAGCCAACCAGCGTTTTGATATCTAAACTAAAGCCTGCGGCTGGTCGCTTGCGCCCGAACAATGCACCCACCTCATCGTAGCGTCCACCGCGCACCAAAGCATCCGGGCCTTCAGGCGCAAAGACTGAAAAACGAGGGCCACTGTAATAAGCTGCTCCGCGCAAATCGGCCAAATCGATGCTGACAGCGTGACCTGCATGAGAAGCCAGCCAACGCAATTGCGACAAAGCCAATAAAACTTCAGGCCACTGCTGGAACGCCACTTCAGCACGGTCTAAGACATCCATGCCGCCATAAAGTTGCACAAGCTCGATTAAAGCTTGGTGTAATTCGGTGGGTAAAGAGGCGCCCATGGCACGAATGGCGCTGATATCTTTCAGTGTCAGCGCTTGGGCAATGGTCGCTTCTTGCGCAGTGCTTAAGCCCTGCTCTCGCAGCAAAGCCGGCAATATGCGGGCATCACTTAAATCCACATGGAAAGAGGCAAGACCACTGGCAAACACGCAACGCAGCGCAAGTTGCAAAATTTCCAGATCGGCTTCCAACCCAGCATGACCGTAAATTTCAGCACCAAACTGCAAAGGCTCGCGGGTGGCATAGGGGCCGGGTGCGCGCGTGTGCAGGGTGGGGCCGCAGTAACAAAGCCGGGTGACGCCAGCGCGGTTGAGCAAATGGGCATCGATGCGTGCAACCTGAGGCGTTGTGTCAACCCGTAATCCCAAGGTGCGGCCTGACAACTGGTCAACCATTTTGAAGGTTTGAAGGTCTAAAGCGCGTCCCGTGCCAGACAAAAGAGATTCGATGTGCTCAATCAAAGGGGGAATCACCAGCTCATAGCCAAAGACACGGGCGGTATCTAGTGACATACGACGGAGTTCCTCGATGTGCCTAGCCTCTGAGGGCAAAACATCGGCAATATGATCTGGTAAGACCCAAGCAGTCATGAGAGCGGAATGTGATTAAAAAGTGATTCTACTGGTGCGCTAGAGCAGCCACCAAAGTAGCAAGGTGCCAACCAATATACAGCTCAGTCCGATGAAACGAACCTGACCATCATCAAGTTGCATGATGGCTAAAAAAGCACGTTTCCATGCCTGCGGTGAGGCGAAAGGAAACAAGCCCTCGATGATCAGCACCAAGGCCAGCGCAATCCACAAGGTGTTGCTGTCCATGGCGAATCAAAAAACTATTTTTTGGCGGGCGCAGCACTGCCTGCACCGCTGCCGCGCATGGCTTTAAAAAATTCCGTGTTGGGGTCTAGCACCATGACATCCGACTTTTTATTGAAACTGGCCTTGTAGGCTTCTAGGCTTTGGTAGAACTGGGCAAACTGCGCATCTTTACCGAAAGCATCGGCATACAAACGCGCAGCTTCGGCGTCGCCCTCGCCTTTGACTTTTTGAGCGTCTCTGTAGGCATTGGCCAAAGTGACTTCGCGTTGGCGGTCTGCATCTGCGCGGATTTTTTCGCCCTCAGCACCACCGGTGGAGCGCAATTCATTGGCGACTCGCTTACGTTCAGCTTCCATGCGGCGGTAAACCGACTCTGTGATGGTGTCCACGTAATCAGCACGGGTAATGCGCACGTCGACCACATCGATACCCCATGGCTTTTCGCCTTTGACAATCTCCAGCACTTCTTTCTTGACGTCCACCATCAGCGCTTCGCGCTTGAGCGACAACAGGTCTTTGACTGTTCGTTTGTTGATTTCTTCTTGAAAAGCATTACGAACCACGCGGGTGAGTTGCTGCGCACCGGCTTTTTCATCCAAGCCCACATTGCGGATGTATTGTGAAGGATCAGTAATGCGCCAACGCACATACCAATCAATCACCATACGTTGCTTTTCAGCTGTGAGCATGGGTTCTGAGTCGACGTTATCCAAAGTCAGCAAACGCTTGTCGATGAAGTTGACGTTTTGAAAGGGTGGCGGGAATTTGAAGTTCAAGCCGGGTTCGGTGATGACCTTCTTGATCTGACCCAATGAATACACCACGCCAAACTGGCGTTGGTCGACCACAAAAATCGTGGAACTCAATACCAGCAAAGCCAGCAAAAAGGTGGAGATATATAAACCTAGTTTATTCATGGCGGGCTATTCAACGTAAATCGCGGTCGCGTTGACGGTTGTCACGGCCACGGTTATCAGGAGAGGACAAAGGCACTGCGGGGTTGGGAACCGAGTTATTGCCTTCAGGAGAATTGGACGAATTGACAGAAGGGTTTACAGCAGCACCAGGTGTTGCGCTCAGTTGCATGATCTTGTCTAGCGGCAGGTAAAGCATATTGGAGCCCTGCTTGGACTCGACCAGCACCTTGGTGACGCTGCTGTAAATTTCTTGCATGGCATTGATATAAAGGCGGTCGCGCGTGACTTGGGGCGCTTTTTGGTATTCGGAAAGCAAAGAACGAAAGCGCTGCGCATCACCTTGGGCTTGCGCCACGATGCGGGATTTGTAAGCGTCAGACTCTTGTTTTAAACGCGAAGCAGAACCCACAGCGCGAGGAATCACGTCATTGGCATAGGCTTCAGCTTCATTTTTGGCGCGCTCACGCTCTTGTCCGGCTTTGAGCACATCATCAAATGCCGCTTGAACTTGTTCGGGAGGACGAACACCGCCTTGCTGCAAATTGATACCCACTACCTCGATACCCACGTTGTAGCGGTCCAAAATAACTTGCATGATTTGCCTGATACGTGGTGCAATTTGTTCACGGTCTTCAGACAGCGCCGCGTCCATGCGCATCTTGCCCACCACTTCTCTCACCGCGGTTTCAGCCGCCTGAATCACCGCGTCTGTGGGGTTTTTACTTTCAAATAAAAAGGCACGAGCGTCGGTGAGTCGGTATTGAACGGCGAACTTGATTTCTACAATGTTCTCGTCTTCGGTCAACATGGCCGACTCGCGCAAACCGGTGGCCTTGATGACGGTGTCGCGGCCAATATCAAGAGAGCGGATTTGGGTCACAAAGACCACTTCATGTCGCTGAATGGGGTAGGGAAGGCGCCAATTGAAACCGGCGCCTACTGTGCTGTTATACCTACCAAACTGTGTAATGACGGCTTGCTGACCCTCTTGAACGATAAAGAAGCCGGTGGCAAGCCAAATCAAGACAGCAACGACTGCTGCTATGCCCAAAAGGCCACCCACTTGCTTGAAATCAGGGTTGAAGCCGCCTCCTCCGCCCGGTGGAGAATTGCCGCCGCCTCGGTTTTGACCCAAGAATTTGTTGAGCTTGCGATTCAGTTCACGCCACAGTTCATCTAAATCGGGGGGGCCGTTAGAGGCAGAGGGCCTAGGCTTTCTGCCCTCATCATTGGGCGGCGGGGGCGAGCCCTCGGGGGGTGGTGTGGGCCCATTGTTTTGCCCAGAGGCGTCATCGCTTCGACCCCAACGACCATCGTTCAAATTGAACATGCCCGCTATACGCTGTCGTAAGGGCCAAAACCAAGTTAAGAAATTCATGCGCAGTCAATCAAAAAATATGCCAAGACGACATTGTGCCTAAACCTGAAGCCGTTCTTTGGCTTCAAGGATTTACCTCTACAACACAAGGGGCTAAAGATCGAAAGCTTACTTGCAGGGCTGTTTCCATCAAACGTTGCCGCAAGCCATCAAGATTTGCCCCAGTTTGCGCACTGACAAAAATACGAGGTATGGCGACGCCATCGACGACAAAGACGTCCTGCAGCAAGCGAGGTTGTTGGCCATTGTCCAAAGCATCCACCTTGTTAAAAACCAATAATTGAGCCACATCTGTGGCCCCAATATCAGCCAAAACCAACTGCACCTGTGCAATTTGTTCGGGGTAATCTGCATGCGAGCAGTCCACCACATGCAGCAACAGGTCTGCGCTGGTGGCCTCTTGCAAAGTAGCCGCAAAAGCGTCTACCAAGCCATGCGGCAAGTCGCGGATAAACCCCACAGTGTCCGACAGGGAAATCTGACAGCCCGGCGCTTGCCCATCGGATAAATAAAGTTGCCGCGTGGTGGTGTCTAGCGTGGCAAACAACTGATCGGCGGCATAGGCCCGCGCCTTCACCAAGGCATTGAACAAAGTGGATTTGCCCGCGTTGGTGTAACCCACCAATGACACATTGAACACCTGATTACGCTCGCGCTGGCGCCGTTGGGTGTTGCGCTGCTTTTTCACCTTCTCTAGGCGTTCTTTGGTGCGTTTAATGGATTCGCCAATCATGCGCCGGTCCAGCTCAATTTGAGTTTCGCCCGGACCCCCTCGATTGCCAATGCCGCCGCGCTGTCTCTCTAAGTGTGACCAACGGCGCACCAGCCGGGTGCTGACATACTGCAAGCGAGCCAATTCAACCTGTAACTTTCCCTCGTGACTGCGAGCGCGCTGGGCAAATATTTGCAATATCAGCATGGTGCGGTCGTTGACCGGCATCTCGAGTAAGCGTTCTAAATTGCGTTGCTGCGCAGGGCTTAAAGCTTGGTCAAATAAAATTTCCGAGGCGCCGTAGAGCAGCGCTGATTCTTTGATTTCTTGCGCTTTACCCGTGCCCACAAACAGGGCTGCATCCGGGGCGCGACGCTTGCACGTCATGCGCGCCACAGGAACCAAGCCGGCGGTGCTGGCGAGCTGGGCGAGTTCATCTAATTCGGCATCAAAATGAGGCAGACCCAAATCGACACCGATCAATAAGACATTGGCCTGCACATCAGGCTGAGGATTAGACAAAGGAGATAAAGGAGGTAAAAAGACGCGTGTTAGGAGTGGGGGGCTGACTCGTCGCTATCACTGTCGCCTTGGGCAAAATTCACGGGGCGACCAGGAACAATGGTTGAAATCGCATGCTTATAAACCATTTGGGTAACAGTATTTCGTAAAAGCACCACGTATTGATCAAATGACTCTATCTGTCCCTGAAGCTTGATGCCATTGACCAAATAAATGGAAACAGGCACATGCTCTTTGCGAAGAATGTTGAGGAAGGGGTCTTGTAAAAGCTGGCCTTTAGAGTTCACGATATTCTCCGTGTTGGTTAACTTACTCTAAGATAACACAAGGGAAAACACTGACCTCGGCACAGCCCCAAAAACCTATTATTTTAAAGCTTAGTAATACTTTTTAAGACATACAAAGTACAAGAAAGGGCCGCTAAAGTCTCAGTCTTTGTCTACATAGGGGTTGCTAGAGGACTTCATCTCTATGCGCATAGGCGTACCTTCCAGCGAAAAGGCTTTGCGAAAGCGGCCTTCTAAAAATCGCTTGTAAGCGTCGGTGACATGCTCTAGCGAATTGCCATGAACCACCACCACAGGAGGGTTCATGCCGCCTTGGTGGGCATAGCGCAATTTAGGCCTGAACATCCCCGCCCGTTTGGGTGACTGAAACTGCACGGCTTCAAGCAGCAAACGCGTCAAGATGGGCGTGCTCATTTTGCACATGGCTGCCTTGTGGGCTTGGGCGATGGATTTCCACACCGGCCCCAAACCTTGACGCTTTTGAGCAGAAATATGGTGCAACTTGGCGAACTTCAAAAATGCCAAGCGACTCTCGATAGAGCGCTCAAGCAACTCGCGCTGGTAAGCGTCAACCGCATCCCATTTATTGACCGCCAACACCACCGCCCTGCCCGTCTCCAAAATGTAGCCGGCGATATGCGCATCTTGGTCGGTGACGCCTTGGGTGGCATCAAGCAACAGCAAAGCCACATTGGAAGATTCGATGGCTTGCAAAGTTTTCACCACCGAAAATTTTTCAATGGCTTCAAACACCTTGCCTTTGCGGCGCAAGCCGGCGGTATCTATCAACTCGAACTGCTGGCCTTCACGCTCAAACGGAATATGGATAGCGTCGCGTGTGGTGCCTGGCAAATCAAAAGCCACCAAGCGCTCTTCGCCCAGCCACGTATTGATCAAGGTGGATTTGCCCACATTGGGGCGGCCCACCACCGCAAGCTTTAAGGGCTTGGGCGAGCCATCGTCTTCCTCGTCTTCTTCGGGCAAAGCAAGCGCGCCCAAGGAGCCGTCGAGCATGCTGCGAATGCCCTGCCCATGGGCGGCAGACACTGGCATGACCTCGCCCAAGCCGAGTTCAAAAAACTCAACCAAGCGGTGCCCCTCTTGCATGCCTTCGGCTTTGTTGGCCACCAGCAAACAGGGTTTGCTTAAACGGCGCAAATAGTTAGCTATGTCGTGATCTTGCGCGTTGATGCCTTGTCGGGCATCGACCACAAATATCACTGCATCTGACTCGGCCACCGCTTGGCGGGTTTGCTTGGCCATTTCCTTGAAGATGCCGCTCTCAGCGGTGGGCTCAAACCCGCCGGTATCGATGACAATAAATTCTTGTTTGCCGTGCTTGGCGTTGCCGTAATGACGATCCCGTGTGAGGCCCGCATAGTCGGCGACGATGGCGTCGCGGGTTTTGGTGATACGGTTAAAGAGCGTGGATTTGCCCACATTGGGGCGGCCCACCAAAGCAATCACCGGTTTCACAACAATGCCTCTGTGTTCAAGGCAGTTGGTAGGCCAGCAGCAAGCCGTTACGTGTCAACACCACAAAGCCCCCATCAGCCAATGCAGTGGGCGTGGATGCAAAACCATCCGATGAGGTTTGCACGCGGTTAATCAAGCTGCCATCAGCAGCTGAAAGCAGGTAAAGCCAGCCACCGCTGTCGCCAATCACAATGCCCTTGGATGTAAACAAAGGTCCGGTAAGTTCACGGTATTTCAAGCGGTCTGAGTCCCACAAGCGGTCACCACTGGTGCGACTCCATGCTTGCACCATGCCGTTGGACTCTGTGCCAATCAAGGTCTTGGCGTCGCCATCCACGCCTTGCGAGCCCACGGAAGAACGTGTCCATAAAACGCTGCCCCGAAAAGCATCGACACATCCTACTTGCGCTTGGAATGCCCGCACACACACAGAGTTTTCCACCCGTGAAGGCTTGGCGACCAAGTCGACCAAACGCTCTAAGTCATTGATACCGCGCGGGTTGGCAACAGGCACATCCCATTTGACTTGCCCGTTATCGGGGTTGAGCGCTGTTAAGCGCCCACCTAAGCCCACCAACAAGGTATTTTGAAACGGCATAAGCACACCGTTTTGCTTGAGAACCAGCGGCTCACCTGGTCGCTGCTGCATCCACAAACGCTGCCCGCTTGCCAAGTCAAAAGCCAGGACCGAGCGGTCTGCCATCATCATGAATACACGCTCACCGGCAATCAAGGGGTGTGTATAAGACTGAGAGGTCAAGCGGCTGCGCCACAAAACCTTACCGGCTTTGAGCAATACCAATTCGTTGTTCAAAGTGACCACAGCCACATGCTCACCATCAAAACCCGTTCCGGTATTGAGTGCGGTTTTAAGGTCAAAAAGCCAAACAGCTTGGCCGTTGCGCACATTGACCACGGCGATATTTCCGTCATCTGTTGTCAAGCTCAGACGTTCTTGCACGACTTGCAAACTTTGAACAAAAGAAACGTCGTCGCCCAGCTTGAACTTCCACAAAGCTTGGATAGGTTTGTCAGCTTTGACAGGTGGAATTTGGGCGGGTTGGGGTTTAGAGCTGCCACAGGCGGTTAAAAAAACCGCTGACGACACAATCAAAATCCATCGCATGGTGGCAAAAGCCTTCATTTTTTGAACTCAGCCGAAGTCACATCCACACCCACCGAAGCCAGCTTGACCTCAATCAAACGCCGATATTCAGTGGTTTCGTCCATGCCTTTGTAAGCACTGATCAAACGGGCTTTGGCTTCATCAGCTTTGCCTTCAATCAAGGCAATATCGCCAATGCGGTCATCAAAAAGTGGCTGGAAACCAGGGGGTACCGGTTTGTCTTGCACCCAGCTTCTGGCTTTGGCCGTGTCTTTGCTTTCAATGGCCAAGGCTGATAAGCGAAGGCGCGCCAAGGCCACAAATGCCTCGTCAGATGCGTGGTTAACCACCCACTCAAGCGATTTTTCAGCTTCAGATATTTTTTCTTTGTCGAAATAAGTTTTGGCCGCTAACAATGAGGCTTGGGCCGTCAAGGTTGTGCGCGCAAACTGATCTTGCATATCGCTCAGCGAGCGAGCCATCAAGGCCAAGTCGGCTTGCTTGCTGGCATTTTCGAAGGTATCAAACAACACCGCTGCTTGTGTGGCTTGACGTTGCTGCCAATAGTTCCAACCATTCCAAGCTGCAAAACCCACAAGGACCAAGGTGATAACACCTGTGATGAGGTTGCCCCATTGGCTCCAAAAAGATTTGATTTGGTCGAGTTGCTCTTGTTCTTCAAGGTCGAGATGCGTAGCCATGATTTTCCTGATAAGGCGGTAAAACTAAAGTGCCGATTGTAGGCTGAGGCCCCAATGGCTGATGTCAGCCAAGATCTCGCTGCGTTGTGCGCCTTGTCCATCGCGCAAAGACTTGACAGTGACCTGCCCCAGTGCCAGTTCGTCGGCACCAAAAATCAACGCAAATGGCGCACCGCTGCTGTCAGCCTTTTTGAACTGCGACTTCATGCTGCCCATACCCGCAGCACTGTCTGGGGGTGCGTGCATTTGGACAGACACGCCCATGGCGCGCAACTGCTGCAACACGGGCAAAACCTGGGGTAAAAAATCAGCCTCTGCCACGATGGCATAGACATCGGGCGCCCCCTCGCTGGGTACTGCCCCTTGCTCGCGCAGCAATTCCAAAACCCGCTCTACACCCAAAGCCCAGCCCACAGCAGGTGCTGGCTTGCCGCCAATTTGTTCAATGAGGTAGTCGTAGCGGCCACCACCACATACCGTGCCTTGCGAACCCAGTTGCTCGGTGATGAACTCAAACACGGTGAGGTTGTAATAGTCCATGCCTCGCACCAGGCGCGGATTGATGGTGTAGGCCACACCATTGGCGTCCAAGATGGCTTTGACAGAGCTGAAATGCGCCAAGCTATCGCTGCCTAAAAAGTCTAACAACTTGGGTGCGGCATCGTTCAAGGCCTTCATCGCGGGATTTTTGCTGTCCAAAATACGCAAAGGATTGCTCTGCAATCGCCGCTTAGCGTCTTCGTCGAGTTGGTCCGCGTGCTGCTCGAAATAAGCAATCAGCGCTGCGCGGTGCTGCAAGCGTTCGGGCGGTTGTCCCAAGCTATTGAGTTCGAGTCTGACATCGCGCAAACCAATGGCGCGCCATAAAGCGCAAGCCAGCAAAATCAATTCGGCATCAATCTCGGGCCCACCAAAACCCAGTGCTTCAGCACCTATTTGATGGAATTGACGGTACCTGCCACGTTGGGGGCGCTCGTGGCGAAACATCGGCCCCATGTAATAAAGGCGCTTAGGGCCCTCGTAAAGCATATTGTGTTCAACCACCGCACGCACCACGCCCGCTGTTGACTCAGGACGCAAAGTGAGTTGCTCGCCATTCAGTCGGTCTTCAAAGGAGTACATCTCCTTTTCCACAATGTCAGTGACTTCACCCAAGCCTCGGATGAACAAGGCCGTGGGCTCGACGATGGGCGTGCGGATATTGCGGTAGGCATGTAGGCGCATGACCTCACGCACAGACGCTTCTAGCGCCTCCCACCGCGCCGAATCGGGCGGCAATATATCGTTCATGCCTTTGACGGCGCTTAGTTTGTCTGCCATGGTATGAAAGAGATGAGCGGTTTAAGCGCTGACTGCAAATTTTTTCTGTATGTAGTTTTCGACGAGTTCGTGGAACTCTTTGGCGATATTGTCGCCGCGCAAAGTGAGGGCTTTTTCGCCATCAATGAACACGGGAGCTGCGGGCGCTTCACCCGTGCCCGGCAAACTGATGCCGATGTCGGCGTGTTTGCTCTCACCTGGCCCGTTGACGATGCAACCCATGACCGCCACTTTGAGGCCTTCGACACCGGGGTAGAGCTTTCGCCACACGGGCATTTGTTGACGTAAAAAATCGTCAATTTGCTGAGCCAGTTCTTGGAAGGTGGTGCTGGTGGTGCGCCCACAGCCCGGACAAGCGGTGACGCTGGGCACAAAGTTGCGTAACCCCAAAGCCTGAAGAATTTCGGTGGCTATCAACACCTCTTGGGTGCGGGCTTCGCCAGGCTGGGGCGTGAGAGACACGCGAACAGTGTCGCCAATGCCTTCTTGCAGCAACAAGCCTAAAGCCACGCTGGAGGCCGCTGTTCCTTTGACACCCATGCCGGCTTCGGTCAGCCCCAAGTGCAGCGAATGGTTGGTTCGCTTGGCCAGTTCGCGGTAAACCGCCACCAAGTCTTGTACGCCACTCATTTTGCAGCTGAGAGTGATTTGGTTTCGTGCCAAGCCCAGCCTTTCGGCCAAGTCGGCAGACTCAATTGCTGAAGTGACCAAGGCTTGGTACATCACCTGCTTGGCGTCCCAAGGATTGGCTCGCAAAGCGTTGTCGTCCATGAGTTTGGCAAGCAACTCTTGGTCCAAGCTGCCCCAGTTCACGCCAATGCGCACGACCTTGTCGTATTTCACTGCAGCTTCAATCATTTGGGCGAACTGCTTGTCGTGTTTATCGCCCTTGCCCACATTGCCGGGGTTGATGCGGTATTTGGAAAGTGCTTGGGCGCAATCGGGGTGATCGGTTAAGAGCCTGTGACCGTTGTAATGGAAGTCGCCAATCAGGGGAACATGCACACCCATTTTGTCGAGCTGCTCGCGGATGTACGGAACAGCCTTGGCGGACTCGGGGGTGTCGACCGTGATGCGCACCAACTCGGAGCCGGCCAAAGCCAGTTCTTTCACTTGAATAGCGGTGCCAATGGCGTCGCCTGTATCGGTATTGGTCATGGACTGCACCCGCACGGGTGCGTCGCCCCCCACCGTGACCACATGGTCGCCCCAGCGCACTTGCGCCTGCAAACTTTTGTGGCGGGCGGGGACAGAAAAGGGAATGGGTTGTTCAGTAGAAGACATAGTTTGATTTTGCCGCATCAGGCATGAATGCGAATGGTTTTGGCCCGTCTACCCGACACATCAGTGCGGTCTTGTATGTCGCCTGCCAACTGACCGCAGGCCGCAGCAATATCGTCGCCACGGGTTTTGCGAATGGTCGTCACGATACCGGCTTCGCTCAAGATGGCGGCGAATGCTTTCACCCGCTCAGGGGAGGATCGCAGCAAGCCTGAAGCGGGAAAGGGGTTAAAAGGTATCAAGTTAAATTTGCATGGCGTGAGTTCACCCAGCGCGGGGCGAACCAAGGCGATCAGTTGACGCGCCTGCTCATCGCTGTCGTTCACGCCGTCGAGCATGCAGTACTCGAAAGTAATGAAGTCACGCGGCGCATGGGCCAAGTAGTCACGGCAACTTTGCAGCAACTCGGCCAAAGGGTATTTGAGGTTAAGGGGTACGAGGTGGTCACGTAATACGTCGGTAGGCGCATGCAAAGACACAGCCAGAGCCACGGGACAATCAAGGGTAAGCCTGTCCATCATGGGTACCACGCCAGAGGTGGACACGGTGACGCGCCGGCGAGACAAGCCATAACCATGGTCGTCAAGCATGGTTTTGAGAGCGGGAACCAACGCAGCATAGTTTTGTAAGGGCTCGCCCATGCCCATCATCACCACGTTGGAAATCACACGTTCATCAACGCCGCGCTCTTGGCGCAAAGTATGTTCAGCAAACCATAACTGGGCGATGATTTCAGCCGTGCTCAGGTTGCGGCTAAAGCCTTGCGCGCCCGTGGAGCAAAAAGGGCATCCCACAGCGCATCCGGCTTGAGAGGAAATGCACAAAGTACCACGGTCGGTTTCGGGGATAAACACGGTTTCAATCGCATTACCCTGCCCCACATCGAACATCCATTTGATGGTGCCGTCGGCAGAATCGTGGCGGCTGATGACGGGTAAAGCAGTTAACTGCGCGTGTAACTGCAGTTTGTCGCGCAAGCTTTGCGCTAAATCGGTCATTTGAGAAAAATCGGCCATGCCTCGCTGGTGTACCCAGCGAAACAACTGCACGGCTCGAAAGCGCTTTTCTCCAAGATCTAAGCACCACGCAGACAAACCCGTCAGATCGAAATCGAGCAGGTTGGTCTTCATGGCTTAGCGAAGAAATACCAAATCAGTGACCAAACACATTCATGCCAGCGAAGAAAAAGATAATTTCTTGAGCAGCTGTTTCGGGGCTGTCGGAACCGTGAACCGCGTTGGCGTCGATGCTGTCAGCGAAATCGGCGCGAATGGTGCCCTTGTCGGCCTTCTTGGGGTCGGTGGCACCCATCAAATCGCGGTTGGTCAGGATGGCGTTTTCGCCTTCTAGCACTTGGATCATGACGGGGCCTGAGACCATGAAGTCGACCAAATCTTTGAAAAATGGACGCGCTTTATGCACGCCATAAAAAGCTTCAGCTTCGCCACGGCTTAAATGGGCCATGCGCGACGCGATGATTTTCAAACCGGCACCTTCGAAACGGGAATAGATTTGGCCAATGACATTTTTTGCCACAGCGTCAGGTTTGATGATGGAGAGGGTTCGTTCGATAGCCATGATGAGTTTTCCAGAAGTTGTCAATAAAAAGGGCGAGCATTAGCCCGAAAATCAGATTTTAGCCTTGCGAGGCCTTGGCTTGGCACGCGCAGCGGCGGTTTTTTGGTCCCGCCGCTGCCTAGACAGACTGTCAGCGCCAATGAAAAGCTCTTTAGAAGGGCCGGCTTTGGCGGTTTTAGACGGTGTTCGCCTCAGGGTGCTGGGCCTGGCGGCAGGGGCTTGGTGGGTGGGTTTGGCTGCGCCAAGGTGCGATGCGCCGGCGCTTCGGGTGAGTTGATCGATATCTGCCGCATCAAGCTCCATCCAGTCTCCGCGCTTTAAACCGCGTGGCAACACCATTTTTCCATAGCGTATGCGGATGAGACGGCTGACCGCGTGGCCCACCGCCTCGAACATGCGCCTAACTTCTCTGTTGCGGCCTTCTTGGATGGTCACGCGGTACCAACAATTGGCCCCTTCACCTCCACCGTCTTCCAAGCTGCCGAATTGCGCCATGCCGTCTTCTAGGTTGACGCCAGCGAGCAGTTTTTCTTTCTCTAAGTTGCTTAATGCGCCCAAGACCCGTACGGCGTATTCGCGCTCCAAACCAAAGCGGGGGTGCATCAATTTATTGGCAAGTTCGCCTGAACTGGTGAACAACAGCAGGCCTTCGGTGTTGAGATCCAAACGCCCCACCGCTTGCCATTTGCCTTGGTACAGTCGTGGCAGTTTCCTGAAGACTGTAGGGCGGCTTTGCGGATCGTCACGGCTGACAATTTCACCCACCGGCTTGTGGTAGGCCAAGACCCTTGCGGGCATGGCTTGAATACGCACAGGCAAAGAGCGGCCATTGACTTTGATGCGGTCGCCAAATTTGATGCGTTGCCCCACGTGGGCGAGTTCATCATTGACGGTGATACGGCCTTCGATGATGAGTTTTTCCATCTCTAAGCGCGAGCCCAGCCCCGATTGGGCCAATACTTTATGAAGTTTGGGGGTGTCGTCGCTCACGCAGGGCTCTCGCCTGAGGCTTCAAGCGGCGAATCATCCAAAGCCATGGGAATCTGCGCAGGATCAACTTCATCAACCGCCGTCAGTGGGTTGAAAAGTGCATTCACGGCGACGGGAGACTCTAGCGGGGGCAACTGGTCTAGGGAAGCCACGCCCAAGTCGTCTAAAAATTGACGGGTTGTGGCGTAAAGCATAGGACGACCCACGGTCTCGCGCTGACCAATGACCTCAACCCAACCGCGATCCTCGAGTTGCTTGAGCACCAAAGAATTGATGGTCACGCCGCGAATATCTTCCATGTCGCCTCGTGTGACGGGCTGGCGGTAGGCAATGATGGCCAAGGTCTCCATGGCAGCACGCGAATATTTGGGCGGCTTTTCAGGGTGCAGACGGTCCAAGTAGTCGCGCATTTCTGGGCGACTTTGCATACGCCAACCGCTGGCGACCAACACCAGTTCGATGCCTCGCTGCGTCCAATCGTTTTGGACGTCATGTAAAAGTGATTTAAGCGTGTCGGCTCCCAGCTCATCATTAAAGAGCTGGCGCAGCTCGCGCACCGACAAAGGTTGGGTGGCGCACAGCAGAGCGGTTTCGAGGACACGCTTGGCATCCAAGGTGTTCATAGCAGGTATTCCGAGGGAAATTCAACCGCGCATTCTAACTGAGCACCTCAGACAGACCCCAATCTGACAAGGCTTGCGTCAAGTCAGGGGGCAAGTCTCGGCGAAATTGCATCGACTCGCCGGTCATGGGATGAATAAATCCCAATTTATAAGCATGCAAGGCTTGGCGTTGCAGGTTGGGCGTGTGCGTGCCGCCATATAAGGTGTCTGCCAGCAAAGGGTGACCGATGGAAGACATATGGACACGAATTTGATGGGTTCGCCCGGTATGCAAGGTGCAGTGCACCAAACAACCATCATCTTGGCTTTCCAAGCAGCGCAAACTGGTGTGTGCTGTTTTGCCAGATTGCTTGGCCAGGTCCACCACTGCCATGCGTAAACGCTGGCGCGGGTCGCGCCCAATCGGCGCATCCACCTCGCGCAACAATGCACCGCGCCACGGGCGGTGCGCAATGGCGAGGTACTCACGGTGGACTTGTCGTGCGGCAATCATCTGCACCAAATCGTCCATGGCTGCGCGGGTGCGGGCAGTGACCATCAAGCCGCTGGTGTCCTTGTCCAAGCGATGCACAATGCCCGCGCGAGGAATCAATTTGAGTCCGGGGTCCAGATACAACAAGCCATTCAGCAAAGTGCCGCTCCAGTTGCCAGGCGCCGGATGCACCACCATGCCCACGGGTTTGTGAATGACACGCAAGTGCTCGTCCTCAAACACCACATCGACAGACAAGTCTTGGGGCACAAAGGCTTGCGACATGTCGGTGGGCTGCAAGCGCACTTGGCACACCTCGAATGCCTTGACCAAATGAGCAACTTTGATCATCACCTGATCGTTCAAAGTGACGCAGCCTTCTTCGATCATGTGTTTCAAGTGGTTACGCGAAAATTCAGGCAATAAACTGACCAAAGCGCGGTCTAGCCTTTGTCGGTGCAGTTCTGTGGGTATAGCGAGATCGCGCACTTCGACTTCAGTGGCGAGCTCATCGCTTTCTATTTCAGCCAATGTGGGTATGACTTCTGTTGCTTTGTGGGTGGGGCTCATCGTTGATAATGCATGCCATTCAAAGCCTAAAGGTTGACTGTGTTGAGATTACTTTCATTATCGGTGGTGTTTGCAACAATCCTGCTGCTGGGTTGCGCGGTCGAGGAAAAAGACAAATCCCTCAAGCTCTCGCCTGAGGAAATCTACGCAGAAGCCAAAGACAGTATGAACGGCAGTTTGTACGACAAGGCGATTGCGTTGTACGACAAACTCGAAGGACGGGCAGCGGGTACTATTCTCGCCCAGCAAGCCCAGCTTGACAAAGCCTATGCGCAATACAAAAACGGTGACCGCGCCACCGCCATGGTCACCCTAGACCGATTCATCAAACTCAACCCCGCCAGTCCCGCCATCGACTACGCGCTTTACCTCAAAGGCACGGTCAACTTCAACGACGATCTAGGTTTGCTTTCCAAATGGTTCAAACAAGATTTGGCCGAGCGCGACCAAATGGCGGCGCGTGAATCTTTTGAAGCCTACAAAGAACTGGTGACGCGCTTTCCCAATTCCAGCTACACACCCGACGCCACTTTGCGCATGCGTCACATCGTGAACTTATTGGCGCAATCTGAAATTAAAGTGGCTCGCCATTACTTCAAAAAGGGCGCTTATGTGGCCGCCATCAACCGCGCACAAACCACGCTCAACGACTACCAAAATATTGCAGCGGTTGAAGATGCCTTGATTATTTTGGTCGACTCTTACGACGCCTTGGGATTGACCAAACTCAAAGACGACACCATCCGCGTATTGGAAAACTCTTATCCCAAGAGCCGCTATTTCACCGATAAAGCCCCGCCCCCACCGGCGACGGCTAAGAGTTGGTATAAGTTTTGGTGATGGTTGCTAGGGCTTGTAAAAGTTCTGGCAAAGTTTGAACCCTTTGCATAGGTGGCAAATTGCTTAGTAAACGCCTACCGTAACCGGTACTGACCAAACGGTTGTCGCAAATCACCAAAGCGCCATGATCGCTTTCACGCCGAATCAAACGCCCGGCTCCCTGTTGAAGGGAAACAGCGGCTTCGGGTAAAAAATAGTCATTGAAAGAACTGCGGCCTTGCGCCTCAAGCCGCTGGCCGCGTGCTTCCACCACCGGGTCGTTGGGTGGCGGGAAAGGCAGTTTGTCAATGATGACGGCTTGCAAAGCGTTGCCTGGCACATCAAAACCTTCCCAAAAACTGGCGGTTGCCACCAACACGCAGGCTTGCTTGCCAGGCTCTATGGCTTGGCGAAAGCGCTGCATCAATTGCCGCTTAGGGCTCTCGCCTTGCACCAAAATTTCCATCTCGCCCGATGCACCCAGTTCAGCTTGCAACTGCGCTCCAATGGCGCGTAAAGCACGCGAGGTGGTGGTCAACACCAAGGTACGCCCACCCAATGCCCGCGCAATTTGCACGGCCACTTGCCCCACCGCAGCACTGTGCTGTGGGTCTTTGGGTGAAACCATGTCCCGGGGTACATACAACCAAGCTTGGGTGGCATAGTCAAAAGGACTGTTGACACGCAACACCTGCGCCTGCGTTAGGCCACAAGGCTCGGTAAACCAACTCAAGCGTTCGTCGTCTCCCAAAGTGGCCGAAGTGAATATCCAACTGCGGGGTAAATCCACAGCTTGTCCTTGCGCATCAGGCACAGTCACCACGCTTTGCAGCAAACGACTTTTCATCACCTCAGCGATGTCCAAGGGCGCTTCCATGCAACGGGCTTGCGTACCCACTTCCAACCAACGGACCGACCCCTCAGGGCAACTTTGTGAAAAATGGGCAATCAAGCCTATGACGCCACTGACACGTTCATGCAAACGTTGAAACTCTGGCGCTGTCTCCACCACAAGTTCAAGCGAAGCAAGCAGGGCTTGCGACCGCTCGGTCAATAACAGCATGGCAGAGGCCCAATCTTGCGGGTCTATGCCCTGGGGATAGCCAGACAGCCAACGCAAGCGAGAGTTAGGCGGATGCTTGCCAATCAACAAACGTAAATCGCGCAAAGACTTTTCAAACTCAGCCACCAAGCCTTGCCAATCGGCCAGGCCTTTGGCCATTTGTAAACCACAGGCCAAGATGTCTCGCGCCAAATCCAGCAGCTGTCCCAAACCCAGTTGTTGGCCCAAAAACTGTATGCCGGTTTCATTGAGTTGATGAGCCTCATCAAACACCACCACCCGCACACTCGGGAGCAACTCTGCCATGCCGCCTTCGCGCATAGCCAGATCAGCAAAAAATAAATGGTGATTGATCACCACCACATCGGCCGCCATGGCTTCTTTGCGGGCGGCATTCACATGGCATTCTTTCCAAAAACTGCAGGTTGAACCCAAACAGTTGTCTCGGTTAGAAGTGATCAAGGGAATCAGGGGCGAACGCTCATCTAAAGTGGGCATTTCAGCCAAATCGCCTGTGCGTGTCGCGCTGGCCCATGTTTGCACCTGGGCCAAAGTTTTGATGGAGGCTCTGTCAGGCAAAGTGGCCGCTTGTTGTGCCATGCTTAATCGTTGT
Organism: Bordetella parapertussis; assembly: GCA_945871945.1. GTDB lineage: Bacteria > Pseudomonadota > Gammaproteobacteria > Burkholderiales > Burkholderiaceae_C > Limnohabitans. Next base: position 7,822 of record CAMBXY010000003.1, on the reverse strand, counting down.
TGGCACACATAACTGCCGCGTCCCTTGAGCATGGCCAGACGCAGTGGCAAACCCAAAGCAGCCAGCAAGTCGGGAATATCTCTGGCAAACAATTGGTCTTGCAAAGTTTTGGTGGCTGTGGAGAGCAAAACTCTCTCGCCGCTCAGCAAGGCAGGCACAAGGTAAGCAAAAGTTTTGCCTACCCCCGTGCCCGCTTCCACCACCAAGGAGCCCCCGGTGGTCAAGGTGTCAGCCACAGCCATGGCCATTTGGGTTTGGCCTTCTCTGGGTTGGAAATGGCTGCTGGACCTGGCCAGCGGTCCCAAGAGACCAAAAACCTCTCTGACCGCATCCGACAAAGGGTTTGTCAAGGCAGGCCCATCATGGTTTGTCCACAGGCCGAGCCGGCAAAGGCGCAGCACCGGGTGAGCCGCGCTGGACGCGATTGCGCTCAACTTGCTCGCGGTGCTCCTGCGCCGATTGCAATTTTTGCAAATACTTTTCTCGCTCAATACGCGCAGCTTCTGATTTTTCTTTGTGAGCCCGTTGGCGCTCGATTAACTCTTTTTCACGTTGGGCGTTTTTCTCTAAATTTTCAGCTTCACGGGCTTGCCTATCAAGACGTTCTTGATTTTTTTCAAGATTACTCTCGAGCTTGTCTAGGTGCTGCTGAGAGCTACGGGCGCGACGCTCGGCACTCTCGGTTTGGCTCTCTAAACTGTTTTTATCTTCTATGCTTTGCAAGGCCGTAGCACTGCGTTTTTTTCGCTCTTGGTCATTCAAGACACGTTCTTGGGCGCGCAAGACATTGGTTTTTTGCAGACGAATCTTGAAGGCTTCGTCTTTGCAATTGTTGACATGGATTTTTTGGTAGCAAGCTCTGAGTGAATTGCTGTACTCGGACTCCATTTGGGATCGCTCAATTTTGATGCGTTCACGCTCGCTGTCAACGTCAATGCCCTGGGTCAAGCTTTCCTGCGCATGCAAAGTGGCGGTGCATGCAAAACACAGGGTCAGAGCTGAAAGAGTGGATGCTGAATATCTCATGTCAGCGAAGTATCCACCATACGTCGCCCCAGCGTTAAAAAAATGCCTGACTGCATTTCTCTTAACCTAGAAGCAGTGCGAGGAAACTCGTGCGACATGGGCCCGTTGGTGTACAAAGCTTCGGGCTCAACATCGGCCATCATCACCAACTTGACCCGCCGGTCATACAGCACATCTATCAACCATGTGAAACGCCTTGCCTCGGACGCCATGCGTACTTCCATAAGCGGTACGCCGCTTAAAAAAACCGTGTGGAATTGGGTGGCTATTTCCAGAAAATCATTTTGTGATCGAGGTCCACCGCACAAGACCTTGAAATCAAACCACACCACTCCGCCTGCTCGGCGTTTGGCCCATATTTTTCGCGACTCAATCAATAACAAGCCGTCTTGGTCTGGCATCTCGGCCAAGCGGTCAAAGGTTTGGTGCATCAACGCTTGGTTGGCTTCGTTGCAAGGGCTCAGGTAGAGCTGTGTCTGCTCCAGCATACGGCCACGGTAATCGGTGCCGTTGTCCACATTGACCACAGCCATGGTGGAATTAAGCAAATCGATAGCCGGCAACATGCGGTCGCGGTGCAGACCGTCGGGGTACAACTCGCTAGGCTTGAAATTTGAGGTGGTGATAAAGCCTATGCCATTGACCTGCATGGCCACCAACAAGCGGTGCAAAATCATCGCGTCGGTGATGTCGGCGATATGAAATTCGTCAAAACAAATCAACTTGAAACGCTTGGCCATGCGCAGGCCCAGTTCATCCAATGGGTTGACCGTGCCTTGAAGTTCATGGAGCTCTCGGTGTACCTCACGCATGAACTCATGAAAGTGCAAGCGGGTTTTGCGCTCAATGGGAACCGCTTGGTAAAAGCAGTCCATCAAGAAACTTTTACCGCGCCCTACCCCGCCGTAAAGATAAACCCCTTGGGGAATAGCGGGGTGGTTAATCAGTTTTTTGATGGCGTTGGCTCTTTTGAGCTTGTAATGCGCCCAAGCTTGCGCACAAATATCGAGCGCGGCAACCGCTTGCAGTTGCGCAGGGTCACTTTGAAAACCTCGCGTTTTAAGTTCTTGCTGGTAAATCTCTGAAACCGACATTGAGCTAGGCGCTTATTTGGCTGGTCTTTTCATTTGACACGAAGTTGGCTGGGAGCTGATGTAGGCATCCCAAACCGCTTCCGTGCGAAAACCATAGCCCGTATTTTCCGCGTCGTACTTCACGCCCTTGGTGCCTTGCTTGGCCCAAATACCCAAATAAAGCGGGGCCTCCAGTTGGTGATCTGTTTTTCGCATTTTGACTTCCCCTAAGGGACTTTTATAGCTCAAGCCCTCCAATGCAAATGCAACGGCTTTGGCATCCGTAGACTTGGCATTTTTGATGGCTTGGAAAAGCATGTTCATGGTGTTCCAGTGCGCTGCAAAAATAAAATCCTCGTTGTATTTCTTCTTATAAGCCACAGAGATTTTTTCAAGCTCTGGCGTATTGGCATTACCCAGCCAATTCCAAATAACCCCCACTTTATTGACACCCCAAGCGCCCATTTGGGTTGGCGTTCCAGGGTTGTTGGCATTGAGAGTGAAAAAATTCACGTTTAAACCAAAATCTTTGGAAGCCTTTAACAAAAGAGTTAAATCGCTGCCCCAGTTGGAAGTGATGACGGTGTCAGCACCTGTGGCCGCAATTTTGGCGACATAGGGCGCGAAGTCACGAATTTGCGCCATGGGAATGAATTCATTCGCCACCAGCTGTACATCGGGTCTTTTGCGTGCAAGATATTCTTTGGCCGATTTAGAAACCTGTTGTCCATGGGTGTAGTCTTGGTTCAGGAGATAAACTTTTTTGATGTCCTTGCGTCCCAGCATATAAGTTGTCAAGGCTTCCATTTGCATCTCGCTTGAGGGGTAAAAGCGGAAATGCCAAAAGCTGCAGCGGTCATTGGTCAGCAAGGGATCCATGGCTGAGTAGTTCAAATACACCATAGCACGCTCGGGTTCACGCTCGGCCAATTTATTAAGGGCATCTACCAGCGTCAAAGCCACGCCAGAGCCACCTCCTTGCGTAATGAAATGAATGCCGCGGTCCGATGCGGCTTTCAACATATTGATGCTTTCCTGCGGTGAACCCTTGTTATCAAATTCAACCACTTCAAATTTAGGATCAGTGGCTGCTGACTTTTCATTCAATTGCAAAACCACCTCACGCAGCTGTTTCAAGGAGCCCTGCCCGGTTAAAGCGAAGGGGCCGGAAAGGACATCTATGAACCCAATCTTCACTGTCTCAGCAGCTTGAGCGGAAACAAGACCACAGAAAAATATAGCCAAAAGGGACAGGCGAAGCAAGGGTTTGAAATTCATAAGATCCTCTTGGGTAAATATTTAAAATATTTTTAGGCAGAAAAAAGGCCACCGTACTTCAGTCGCAATTCATTCTTCTGGACTTTACCTGTTCCACCCACAGGCAAGCTGTCCACAAAGATCACGTCATCCGGAATCCACCATTTTGCAACCCGTTGCTCTAGAAATGCCAAAAGCGCTTGCTTGTCAGTAAAGTCTGGCTGCTTACGAACAATCAACAACAACGGTCGCTCATCCCACTTAGGGTGCTTGATGCCAATCACCGCTGCCATGGCCACTTGCGGGTGTGCCGCTGCCGCGTTCTCGAGTTCGATGGAGCTGATCCACTCGCCCCCCGACTTGATGACGTCTTTGGTGCGGTCACGTATTTGCATCACTCCATCTGCGCTGATGGTGGCAATGTCCCCCGTGGGGAACCAGCCATCTACCAAGGCTTGGGACTCTGCCTTGTGATAGTTCTGCACAATCCACTGCCCTCGCACCATCAACTCACCTTGCGATTGACCATCTCTGGGCAAAGAATTTCCTTCTTCATCCACGATTTTGAGTTCAATTCCAAACACCGACTTGCCCTGCTTGGCCACCATGTCGTGACGCACAGCATCAGGCAACAACATTTCGTCAGCGCTTAAATTGCTGATGGTGGCAACGGCAGTGGTTTCTGTCATGCCCCAGCCATGGCGAACATCTACCTTGTATACATCGTTGAACTTGGCAATCAAGGCTTTAGGCATGGCAGAGCCGCCCACACCCGTACGGCGCATGGTGGTGAATGCAAGGTGGTTTTTCTCTAAATGCTCAATGAGGCCCATCCAAATGGTGGGCACACCGGCACTTAAAGTCACTTTTTCCGACTCCATCAATTCATAAAGGCTTGCCCCATCCAACTTGGGCCCAGGCAGCACCAACTTGGCCCCAGCAATCAAACAAGCGTAAGGCAAACACCATGCATTGATGTGGAACATGGGCACCACCGGCAACACCGTTTCCTGTGAAGAAATGTTCAACACATTGGGCAAGCATGCAGACAAAGCACTCAGCGCGATGGCTCGGTGAGAGTACATGACACCTTTGGGGTTGCCCGTGGTGCCAGAGGTGTAGCAAAGAGCAGCACCGATGTTCTCGTCCAAGTCGGGCCATTCAAACACGGCAGGGAATAGAGCAATCAGGTCTTCATAGTTTTGTATATCAACACCCTCAACCGTGGGTGCGTGGGTTTTATCGCTTAAACAAATCCAGTGTTTGACCAAGCTGCACAGCGGCGCGATGGCTTTGATCAACGGGGCAAAGCTGCTGTCAAACAACACCGCTTCGTCTTCTGCATGGTTGATGATGAAAGCGAGTTGATTGGGGTGCAGACGTGGATTGCAGGTATGCATCACCATCCCACCGCCCGACACACCGTAATAAGACTCTAAATGACGGTAATTGTTCCAAGCGATAGAACCCACCACACTGCCTGGTTTAAGGCCAAGACTTTGAAGCGCATTGGCAAGCTGCTTGGCACGGTTCGCCATATCCCTGAAGGTGTAGCTGTGCAAAGAACCGTGCGTTTCTCGGCTGACTACTTGCTGCATGCCAAATTGATTAGCACCATGCTCCAAAATGGCAGAGACCAAAAGTGGTCGCGCCATCATTTTTCCAAGAGACTGCATATATTTTTCCTAGGCAACATTTTTTAAGTATAGACAACGGCCTCAAGGCTTCTTTGCAAAGCGGGCTTAATTAATTATTTGCTACAATTTATGTTGATGAAATATGCAAGCGAACCCATACAGGGTGCATTTGTAAAGAGTTCTTCTAGTTAGAAAAACCAAATTTATTCCTCGATAGCTCAGTTGGTAGAGCACCGGACTGTTAATCCGTAGGTCCCTGGTTCGAGCCCAGGTCGAGGAGCCAAAACCTCTTTAAAATCAAGCACTTACAACTTGATTTTAACCTAAAGTATTAATTACACGGTTATTACACGAATTCATTGCCCTGCCGCTGGTTGCACTACTTGTTTTTTGATATTAAAGTGTGTTCATGCGCACACCCGGCAACGAAACAATCGTAGTCAAGCCTGAGCTGATTAGGCTGGTGCGCCGTGACGACAGTAAAAAGTGGCAAGCACACTACAAGCTGGAGAATTTAAAAACTTGGTTCCGCCGCAGCACTGACACTGCCAATGTCAAGGAAGCTGCCAAGATTGCTGAGCGTATGTGGATGAAAGCCACCTTCGATCTTGAAGAGGGTCGCCCAGTCATCAGCAGGAAGTTCAAGCCTGTGGCTGAGGTTGTTTTACACCGACTGGAAGCTGAAATTGCTGCCGGTACAGCCAAGCCCAGCGCCCGTGACTATGTATCAGCCATCAAGCTGTACCTCATCCCCTTCTACGGTGCCTACAACGTGGACGGTATCAAACCCTCTGTAATCTCAGAATTCCATGTGTGGCGGCGTGACAAGGTAGGACGCGAGCTTTCTGGCAGTGCTCAGAACAACCACAACGCTGCGCTGAACCTTATCTTTGATGAAGCTGTTGAACGTGGGTACATGACCGCCTATGAACGCCCACTGACCAAGAACACGGGTGCTGAAAGTGATCGTCGTGCGGAGTTCAGCCACGAAGAGCTGGAAACCATGATGAAGTACGCAGCCAAGTTCATCGCTGATGGACGAACTGGTCGCACCAAAGTCATCCGTGAGCTGCTGGCTATCTATGTACCCTTCATGGCTGCAACTGGCATGCGCCCAGGCACTGAAGCTGAATACCTTGAGTGGCGGCACATTGACGTGGAAGTTCGTGACGGACAGCCTATCCTGCATTTCCGTCTACAGCGCGGCAAAAGGGGCGCACGTAACTTTGTAGCCCACAACAGTTGTTGGCTGCTGCTAGAGCGCCTACGTCAGCTCAGTCCGGACTTGACCCACATGACGCTTGAGGAAGTTTTAAAGAAAAAAGTCCCCAAGTTGCTGTTCCGTTTAAGTGATGGCTCCGTGCCCGACAACTGGAACAAACCATTCCGTCAATGGCTTGAGGATTCTGAATTACTCAATTGCCCTGTGACTGGCAAAGAGCGTAGCCTGTACAGCCTGCGCCACTACTACGCCACGCAGCGCTTACTAGAGGGAATTCCCATTCACGACTTGGCTGAGCAGATGGGCACATCAGTACTGATGATCACCAAGCACTACAGCCACTTGACGCCCCTGATGAAGGCTAAACAGTTTGCTGGCGTAATTGATCCCAATGCAACCAGTGGTGAAGCTGCACAGATTCGAGCCATCATGAGTGCACAGATGGCCAACAACAACATCCTGAACTTGGTGCAGATGGGTACAGGTCTAGTCATGCCCCTGATTGCACAAAGCCCCGAATTGACCGATGACTTTGAGAACCGGCTCAAAGCTCAGCGTCGAAAGTCAGCCTAAACCCCTTTTGAACAATTAACTAATCAGACCTGCCCTCACGACTGAACAATCACCCAACAAGCAAAAACAGCAATACCAATGAAATCTGTACCCAAGCCCACCACACCTATTAATGCTTTGCATGCTGATGTGCGGCGTTTGCTGAAAAAATACAAGTGCGACTATGAATTGCACGAAGTAAGAGCGCTTTTCATGGGAGCCATTGCCAGTCCAGTGGAGGAGGTCAATCCCTTGCAAGAACTCAAATCACTGTGGAATGGCGCACTGCCGCCAGTCAAAAACATTGAGGCAGTCAATGAACTCATGCAGGTATTTGCCATGGGCCTTTGGAATCAGTTGTCTGCACACAGCGATCCAGGTCATCCCTTTGAACTCACCGCGTCCATTGCAATAAGAAGCAACAAAGATCTCAAGCTCTACTCAAAGATAAAAAATGATGAGATTGAGTGTTTCATCGCGGGGTTCTTTCAAGGTGAAGACAAGATCAAATTGCCTCCAGAAATCGGCGAAAGCTTGGATGTGCTCGAGGATATTTCGGGCATGTTTGCAGGTACTGCCGCCATGCCAACAAAGGCAGGTGCAAGGGATATGCCAATCAGTAATTTTGCTGAAAAGCTAAGACAATTGGCCATGATTGCACAAAGGGAAATCAATATCATTGTTGTAAGTGCTGCTCTAGCAAGACGCCAAGGCGGCTCACCATCTCGCACCTTGCATTGAGAACACAAATGTCTGAACTCTTAACTCAGTATTTCGAGCGCTATGCAGAAAACGCCATCACCAAGATGAAGGCGTCTTTGATTGCAGTTGACTACTACGAACGAATCAGATTGAGATTGGTGCAGAAAGAAGACTTGAGCAAGGAAATTGCCATCATCGCCAAAGTTGGAGCTGCTGGCACCATGACTGTGGTCAAGGAAGCCATTGCAGACTACAAAGCCCAAGTTGCTGGCGCTTGGGCCTTAAACCCACGCCTGCAAGACATTGGCAAACATAAGATCAGTATGGTTGTTAATGAACGTGAACATCTACCC
>CAMBXY010000002.1 GCA_945871945.1 Bordetella parapertussis | reverse complement strand
AATCCGCCCACCGATGAAACCATTGTGGTGTCTTTGTGCGCCGGTGTTTTGCTGGCCTTTGTGTTGGCTGTGTTGAATAAAAACCTGCGCTTGGGTCTGCTCTCTCGCATGGCTGAGCGCGTCACTTTTGTATTGATTCCTCCCTTGCTGTTGATCTTCTTGGTCTTGGGCACGATCTTCTTGGGCATTGCCACGCCCACCGAAGGCGGCGCCATGGGGGCCTTGGGTGCCATCATCATGGCGGTTTCACGCGGTCGACTTAGCTGGCTGTTGCTGCGCCAAGCCATGACCTCCACCACCAAGCTGGCCAGCTTTGTGGTGTTCATTTTGATTGGTTCAACCTGCTTTAGTTTGGTTTTCCAAGGAGTGGATGGGCACATTTGGGTGGAGCACCTGCTGGGTGACTTGCCTGGCGGTCAACTCGGCTTCCTGATCGTTGTCAATATCTTGATCTTTGTATTGGCTTTCTTCCTCGACTTTTTCGAACTGGCTTTCATCGTCGTGCCCTTGCTGGGCCCTGTGGCAGATAAGCTGGGCATCGATTTGATCTGGTTTGGTGTGTTGCTTGCTGTGAATATGCAAACTTCGTTCATGCATCCGCCGTTTGGTTTTGCTCTGTTCTACTTGCGCAGCGTGGCCCCCTTGAAAGCCTACTTTGATAAGCCCACGCAAAAAACCATTGAGCCTGTCACCACCGGTCAAATTTACTGGGGCGCTGTGCCCTTTGTGGTTATTCAAATCATCATGGTGGGTCTCATCATCGCCTTCCCAGGCATTGTTTCTAGCGGTTTGGACAAGGAAGAAACCTTGAACATGGAGCAGGTACAAAACGAGATGATGAACGCCACACAAGCCGATGCTGATGCCACCGCCATACACACACCACCAACTGAAGGGGGCGAAGCACCAGCTGACGACCCCATGAAGTTGATGCAAGACGCGATGGAAAAAGACGCAGCCAAAAAGCCCTGAACGTCAAATTCCCCCGCCATGAAAAAAGCCCCTGACGGGGCTTTTTTCATACCTTGCCTAAGTAATCTCGCTTGCCTATCTCAATGCCGTTGTGCCTGAGGATGGTATACACCGTGGTGACATGAAAATAAATATTGGGCATAGCGTGGTTGAGTAAAAACTGCATGCCTTTGTAGTGGGTCTCCACGTCGCCACGCTTGGTGACGATGTCTTTGTCTTCGGTGCCGTCGATTTGCGCAGCAGTGAAGCTGTTCACAAAAGCCATGGTTTTGGCAATGCGCTGTTTCAGGTCAGCAAAGCTCACCTCATTGTCTTCATAGGCAGGTATGTCCACCCCCGCCAAACGTGCGACCACGCCTTTGGCGGTATCGCAAGCGATTTGCACCTGCCGCGTCATGGGAAGCATATCGGGGTAAAGACGAAACTGCGTCAAAGCAGCCTCATTCCATTTCTTGCTTTCTATATGTACCAAGGCCTTGTCCAACAGGTGGTCTAAATTTGTCAGCATATTGACGATGCGCGGCACACTGGCCTGGTACATAGAGATGGTCATGGAATCCTTTTAGAGTTTGACGCTTTGCATATAACGATCGAATGACGCTTCAGCAAAACGGAACCAGAGGTTTTGCTCGCGACGGAAAGCGGAATAGTCTTCGTAGACTTTTTTCCAGTTGGGGTTTTTGGCGCTGAGTTCAGCGTACAAAGCCATGGACTCCTTGAAGGCCGTGTCCATCACGTCTTTGGGGAATGGCAACACCTTGGTTTTACTGGCGACCAATTGCTTCAAAGCGACAGGGTTACGCGCATCGTATTTGGCTTGGCATTCCACATGGGCATAGGCCGCCGCACATTCGACAATGGCTTTGTTTTCTGCCGACAAGCTGTTGTAGGCCTTGTCATTGATGAAGATATCCAACTGCGGACCGCCCTCCCACCAACCAGGGTAGTAGTAAAACGGCGCCACCTTGTTGAAGCCCAATTTTTGGTCGTCATAGGGACCAATCCACTCGGCGGCATCGATGGTGCCTTTTTCAAGGGCTTGGTAAATCTCGCCACCAGGAATGTTTTGCGGCACACCGCCCATGCGCTCGATGACTCGGCCAGCAAAGCCACCTACGCGGAATTTCAAGCCTTTGATATCAGCAACAGATTTGATTTCCTTGCGGTACCAACCTCCCATTTGCACGCCGGTGTTACCACCAGGGAAATTGACGATGTTGTATTGCTTGTAAAACTCTCGCATGAGTTTCAAGCCATTGCCTTGGAACATCCAAGAAGACATTTGACGGCTGTTCAAACCAAAAGGAATGGCGCAACCCAGCGCAAAGGTTTCATCCTTACCGAAAAAATAATAGGGCGCAGTGTGAGCAACTTCAACAGTGCCGTTTTGCACACCATCGACCACGCCAAACGGGGGCATGAGTTCACCAGCTGCGTGGGATGAAATGACGAACTTGCCGCCGCTCAGTTCGCCGACCTTTTTCACAAAGGTTTCAGCGGCACCGTAAATGGTGTCAAGCGACTTGGGAAAGCTTGAGGCTAAGCGCCAACGAATAGCGGCTTGGGCGTGTACAGCAGGGGCAGTGCCAGCGGCCAGTACACCCAAAATACCCGCATTTTTAAGAGCAGAACGACGATCCATGCTTATGTCTCCAAAGAGTGAATATATTGCGGGGCGAGTGTATCAGCCCACCAGTTTCAAACTAGGATTTCCTGATGCATCTGCGGGTTTTAGAAATTGCGCAAAGCGTTGCTGGATGGAAGCTTCAATGCCCTGCGCATCCAAGCCTAAAGAGGAAAGGATTTTTTGCGGGTCGCCATGTTCAGTGAAAACATCGGGCACCCCAATGCGCATGACGGGAATGGTGACACCCGCATCTTGTAAAGCCTCAAGCACAGCTGAGCCAGCACCGCCCATGAGCGCACCTTCTTCAACGGTGACCAAGGCCTCATGGCTGGCGGCCATACGCAGGAGCAACTCGGTGTCCAAAGGCTTGGCCCAGCGCATATTGGCAACGCTGGCATTGAGGTTTTCTGCTGCTGACAGGGCTGGATACAGCATGGTGCCAAAGGCCAAAATCGCCACGCCCTTGCCAAGGCGGCGCATTTCCCCTTTTCCAAATGGCAGTGTGGTTAAACCAGCGCTCATCGGCGTGCCCACGCCCGAGCCGCGCGGGTAGCGGACCGCCACGGTGTGGTCTTGTGCGTGAGCCGTACTGAGCAACATGCGGCATTCGTTTTCGTCCGCGGGGCAGGCGATGCTGACCTGTGGAATGCAGCGCAGAAAAGGAATGTCGTACACACCCGCATGGGTGGGGCCGTCCGCGCCCACAATGCCTGCGCGGTCCAGCGCCAGCACCATGGGCAGTTTTTGCAAAGCCACGTCATGGATGAGTTGGTCGTAGGCGCGTTGCAAAAACGTGGAGTAAATCGCCACCACCGGCTTCAAACCCTCGCAGGCCAAACCAGCGGCAAAGGTCAAGGAATGTTGCTCGGCAATGCCTACATCGTGGTAACGGTCTGGGAAGCGGTGATGGAACTCCACCATGCCCGACCCTTCGCGCATGGCGGGGGTGATGGCCACCAATTTGGGGTCGGCTGCCGCCATGTCGCACAGCCAACTACCAAACACTTGGCTGAATGTTTGTTTAGGCACAGTCGCGGGGGGCACCAAGCCCACATTGGGATCGAATTTGCCAGGGCCGTGGTAAGCAATGGGGTCGACTTCGGCCAGCTTGTAGCCTTGGCCTTTGCGGGTGACCACGTGCAAGAACTGCGGTCCTTGCAGATGCTTGATGTTTTCCAGCGTGGGAATCAGCGAGTCGAGGTCATGCCCGTCAATGGGACCAATGTAGTTAAAGCCAAACTTTTCGAACAAAGTAGCGGGGACCACCATCCCTTTGGCTTGTTGCTCAAACCGCCTTGCCAAATCAAACAAGGGAGGCGCGTTTTTCAAAACCTGTTTGCCCACCTCTTTGGCGGCAGAATAAAAACGCCCGCTCATGAGTTGCGCCAAATAGCGGTTGAGCGCACCGACGGGAGGGCTGATGGACATGTCGTTGTCGTTAAGGATGACCAACAAATTGGTGTCCGACACACCGGCGTTGTTGAGCGCTTCAAAGGCCATGCCTGCGGTCATGGACCCATCGCCAATAATGGCCACACAGCGGCGTTGCTCACCTTTTTGCTTGGCCGCCAAGGACATGCCCAATGCTGCAGAAATACTGGTGGAAGAATGCGCTGTGCCAAAAGCATCAAATTCGCTCTCGTCCCGCTTGGGAAAGCCTGCCACGCCGTTCAGCTGGCGCAAGGTATGCATTCGATCGCGGCGACCAGTCAGGATTTTGTGCGGGTAGGTTTGGTGACCGACATCCCAAACCAATCGGTCATGGGGGGTGTTGAAAACATAATGCAGCGCCACAGTGAGCTCGACCGTACCGAGGTTTGAGCTGAGGTGTCCGCCCGTTTTGGCGACACTTTCAAGCACAAAAGAGCGCAGCTCGTCTGCCAGCGGACGCAACTGTGCTGTGGACATGCGTCGCAAGTCTGCGGGTGAATTGATATTTTTTAACAATGAACTCATCTGCCTGCCTCTTTAGCCAACCGTGCGCTACCTTTAATGTAAGCCCAAGCCACTTTAATGTGTCAATTAAAGTTGACGCTTAAGGGTATTCACTAGGGCGCCTTCACCATGAAAAAACCCCACACTGCATGCGCGGTGTGGGGCCAGCTGTGCCGGTTGAGAATCAGTTTAGCTTAAGGCATGGCCTTGTGCATTGACGTACAAAGCGTAGATAGAAGTTGAGCCGGTCATGAACAAACGGTTGCGCTTGGTGCCGCCGAAAGTCAGGTTGGCAATCACTTCGGGCGTGTGCAAGAAAGCCAACATAGTGCCATCGGGGTGATGGACACGTACGCCGTTGGTTTCCATACCGCCCCAGCCCCAGCCGCACCATACATTGCCATCGGTGTCACAACGGATGCCGTCGGTAAAACCAGGGGCGAAGTCGGCAAAGATCTTGGGGTTGCTGAGTTTTTGGTCTTTCACATCAAAAACGATGATGTTGGCAGGGTTGCCAGGACCGTCGGTCGCGCCTGTGTCAACCACATAGCATTTCTTGAAGTCGGGTGAGAAACAAATGCCGTTGGGGCGACGCATGGGGCCTTCGGCCGCCAAGGTGACCTTGCCATCGGGCGCGATGCGGTACACGCGTGTGGGCAATTCGAACTCTGCCTTGTGGCCTTCATAGGGGCCCATGATGCCGTAGCCAGGGTCTGTGAAGTAGATAGAGCCGTCAGGTGTAGTGGCTGCATCGTTGGGGGCATTGAGTTTTTTGCCACCGAAGCTGTCGCACAAAATAGTCCATGTGCCGTCATAGTTGCGACGACGTACACGACGGGTGTCGTGTTCCATGGCGAGCAAACGGCCTTGGGTGTCACGTGAGTGGCCATTCGAGTAGCCAGAATCAGACTGGAAAGTGCTGACAGCGCCGTTTTCTTCGTTCCAACGCAACACGCGGTTGTTGGGAATGTCGCTCCACAGCAAACAGCCCCAGTCGCCCATCCACACTGGGCCTTCACACCACAATGCGGCGTCATGGCCTTGACCGTGCCAAATGCGTTGCAGTGTGGCATTGCCTTGGCGGCCGCTGAAGCGCTTGTCCAACACTTCGAAGGCGGGTTCTGGGTAAGTGACAGGGTGGTTACCTGTCCAGTCACGGCCTTGCTGGAATTTGTCATTGGCACTGGCTGTGACAGTGGCTGTTGCTGCTGCCACTCCAGCGGCGGCGCTTGCCAAAAATCCACGACGAGCCAAGCTCAAAGGCTTGGCAGAAGCGCTTTGGGCTTCAGAGAGTACTGCGGTATTTAAGTTTTTATCCATGCTGTCTCCTCAGGGGGTTAAAAGAAAAGGTGAAACCTGATCCTCGGACTTAAAACTAAATTCATAATAATAAGCGTAAACCCCTTTACTTTCTAAGTTTATTATTTCAGTCAGGTATTTTGTTTTGGGAAAGAAAAAACCCCTGAGGCATGTGCAACAGGGGTTTTGATGGAGGGCTGACCAGCAGCCCAGAAAAAAGCGGTTTATTTGGCAGCGTAGGCGTTACACCAGCCAGCAGTAGCGACTTGCTTACCTGCAAACAAGGGGCACATACCGGCTTTGTCACCGGCTTTGGCTTGGAACAAAGCGCAGTTGCCACAATTTTGGCTGGCCTTGTGGGTGGGGAATTTCTTGGCGTCGACTTTGGTGGTGTCAGCTTTGTAACCCAGGGCGGTTGCTTGGGGGTCGGTTTCGGCAACCATGGTGTTGGCCATGGCAAAACTGCCAGCCAACAAAGCGGCGCTGCCAGCGCTGACTTGGATCATGAATTCGCGACGACGGGTCATAAAAATCTCCGATAAAAGTTACCCCGAAGGGCGAAATAAAAGCCTCGTATTCTTACTCAGCTTAAGGGTTTTATCAAAACGCGCTGGCCATACCCTAGGTTGACGCTGGGATAAAGCGCTGCAAAGCTTGTACAAAGGGCCCGTTGAGGATGATGGTGTCGTGGTTAAGCACTCCAGCCGCGCTCACCCATATTAAATAAGGCAGCACCAGCAAGGACGCCAAGCGCGACTCCCGCCACAAGCCCTGAACCAGCCACAACACACTGAGCCACAGGAGGAACCACTCCCACATAGCCCAGTCAGGACGGTGCAGGTGAAAGTAGAGAAAACTCCAGAAAATATTCAAAGCGCCGTTGTAGAGGTAAAGCCCCACCACTTTGGCGCGCCGTCCCGAGGTGGGTGCGGCATGCCAAGCCAACCAAGCACTGACCGCGCATAAACAGAAGATAGTTGTCCAAATCGCGCCAAAGGCTGCGTCGGGCGGCTTCCAAGGCGGGTGCTTGAGCTGGAAATACCAAGGGCCGAGTTCGGTTAAGGCGTTGCCTATGCCGGCAATACCAAAACTGATAGCAAAACACAGGGCTAAGCTGCGCCAATGCAGGCGCAGCTGAGGCTTGGCCGAGGGCGGGAGAGAAGAGTTTGAAAAGTTGTTCATATTTAAAAAAAGTATCTCTGAAACAGAAAAAAACCCAAAACTAGGGTTTTTACCAGTGCCTATGGACTCAAAAGCTTCATAATGTCAACATAAACTGACACATTAAGCCGTCAATTAACACAAGCATTGATTTCCACGAGCACACTGCATGACGTTCAAACTCAAGCAAGGCACACAGCAAGACATAGACACGCGGGTGGTGATTGTCACCATGGACACCCACCTCAACAGTGCGGTGGACCGTGCCCGCGTGGGCTTGAAGCGCTTGATGCCCCACCTCAGTTTGAATATTCATTCCGCCTCGGAGTTTGCAGGAAATCCCAAATTGTTGGCGCAATGCCGTGAAGATATCTCCCACAGCGACATCATTATTGTCACCATGTTGTTCATGGAAGACCATTTCTTGCCAATTTTGGCCGATTTACAAGCCCGACGCGAGCACTGCAGCGCCATGGTCTGCGCCATGTCGGCCGGCGAGGTGGTCAAGCTCACCCGCTTGGGCAAGCTCGATATGTCCAAGCCCGCCAGCGGTCCCATGGCATTTTTGAAAAAGCTGCGCGGTAGCCCCAAGGATGATTCGGAAAAAGCCGCCGCCGGTGCCAAGCAAATGAAAATGCTGCGCCGAATCCCGCAAATGCTGCGCTTTATCCCAGGCACCGCACAAGACTTGCGTGCTTATTTCCTCACCTTGCAATATTGGCTAGGCGGCTCTCAAGAAAACATCCAAGGCATGGTGCATTATTTGGCCGACCGCTACGCAGGTGCCAGCAGCGCCAAGTCCAAAGCCAAGGTCTTGCCGCCGTTGGAATACCCCGAGGTAGGCCTTTACCACCCGCGCATGAAGTCGCGCTTGTCCGATCAGTTGGCTGATTTGCCCACCGTGGTCTCGCCCGACAAAGCCCGCGGTCGCGTGGGTCTGATTTTGATGCGCTCCTACCTGATTGCAGGCAATGCCCAGCACTACGACGCGGTGATCGCCGCCATGGAAGTGCAAGGGCTGAATGTGGTGCCTATTTTTGCTTCGGGCCTGGATTCACGTCCTGCCATCAACGCGTTTTTCTTTCAAAACGACCAATCCACGGTAGACGCCGTGGTGTCCCTCACAGGCTTTTCATTGGTCGGCGGCCCCGCCTACAACGACGCGCACGCCGCCGAAGAAATCTTGGCCAAGCTGGCTGTGCCTTACATCGCCGCCCACCCAGTGGAGTTCCAAACCTTGGACCAATGGGGCGGCTCTGACCGCGGTTTGTTGCCCGTCGAGTCCACCATCATGATTGCCATCCCCGAGCTCGATGGCTCCACCGTGCCCATGGTGTACGGCGGGCGCCCAGGCGCGGATGGCGTTACCTGCACGGGTTGCGAGCAGCGCTGCACCTTCACCAAAGAGCACAAACAGCAAGACATGTTCACCTGCGTGGAACGCACCGCCATGCTTGCGGCACGGGTGGGCAAATTGGTCGACTTGCGCCGCTCAGAACGCGCCAGCCGCAAGTTGGCCATGGTCATCTTTAACTTCCCGCCCAATGCCGGCAACACCGGCACTGCCGCCTACTTGGCCGTGTTTGAGTCTTTATTCAACACCCTGGTCGAGATGAAGGCCCAGGGCTACACGGTAGATTTGCCCGAAAGCGTTGACGCTTTGCGCGACGGTATTTTGTATGGCAACGCCAAGCAATACGGTGCCGACGCCAATGTACACACCGTCATTCCTGCCGAGCAGCATATTCGCCGTGAAAAATGGCTGAGTGAAATTGAGGCCCAATGGGGCCCCGCCCCTGGCAAACAAAACAGCAATGGCCAAGGCATTTTTGTCATGGGCCAACAGTACGGCAATATCTTGGTGGCTGTGCAACCTTCGTTTGGCTACGAGGGCGACCCCATGCGCTTGTTGTTTGAAAAAGGCTTTGCGCCCACGCACGCTTTTTCGGCTTTCTACCGTTACCTTAAGGAAGACTTCAACGCCAATGCGGTGCTGCACTTTGGTACACACGGTGCTTTGGAGTTCATGCCTGGCAAACAAAACGGCATGTCGGCGCTGTGCTGGCCCGACCGCATGATTGGCGAGTTGCCCAACTTTTATCTTTACGCGTCCAACAACCCTTCCGAGGGTGCGATTGCCAAGCGCCGCGCCGCCGCCACACTGATCAGCTACCTCACCCCACCGGTGGCGGAGTCGGGTTTGTATGCGGGTCTGGCCGACCTTAAATCGTCGATAGACCGCTGGCGCGGTTTGGAACTCGACCAAGACCACGAACGCGCCGAGCTCATGGCCTTGGTGCAAGCCCAAGCAGCTGAGCTTGACTTGGTCAGCATGGCACCGGCTTGGACCTTGGCCACGGATGCGCCCATTGAGCTGAATGCCGCCAAACGCATACAAAAATTGGGCGAGCAAATTTTGGAGTTGGAATACACCTTGATCCCGCACGGCCTGCATGTGGTGGGACGCCCACCCTCAGACAGCGAGCGCGTGGACATGCTGATGGCCATGGCCGAAGCCAGCTACGACGCCAAACCCGAACGCACCTCGGTTGAGGCACTGGTTGCAGGCAGCGCGCCGGCCATAGCCTTGGCGCAAAGTGGCTTGGCGGGCATGGAGACCCATGCAGCCTTGTTTGACAAGCTTGGCGACGCCAACCGCTTGATGATGATGAACAGCGAAATCAATGGCCTGATCGCCGCCATGGATGCGCGTTACATTCGCCCCGCTCCCGGCGGCGACGTTATGCGCACCCCCGAGGTTTTGCCCACGGGACGCAATTTGCACGGCTTTGACCCCTTCCGAATTCCCAGCGCTTACGCGGTGAAAGACGGCGCGGTGCAAGCCGACAAACTCATCGCCCGCTATGTGCAAGACGGTAACCCCTTGCCTGAGTCGGTCGCCATGGTGTTGTGGGGCAGCGACAACCTGAAAACCGAGGGCAGTCAAATCGCCCAAGTGCTGCGCTTGTATGGTGCCAAGCCGCGCTTTGACAGCTATGGCCGACTGGTGGGTGCAAGCCTGGTACCGCTGGCCGAGTTGGGCCGCCCGCGCATCGATGTGGTGGTCACCTTGTCGGGCATCTTCCGCGACTTGATGCCTTTGCAAATCAAACTCATCGCCGAAGCCGCCTTGCTGGCCGCCCAAGCCGACGAGTCACCCGAAGACAACTTTGTGCGTAAACACGCCTTGGCCTACCAAGCCGAACACGGCTGTGACATTGAAACCGCGGCTTTGCGGGTGTTTGGCAATGCCGATGGCGCTTACGGCTCCAATGTGAATAACTTAGTGGAAAACGGCGGCTGGGAAGACGAGGACGAACTCGCCACAACCTACAGCCAACGCAAGGGCTTTGCCTATGGCGTCAGCGGCAAACCCATGCAGCACAAGGGCTTGCTCAAAAGCGCCTTGGCCGACGTGCAACTGACCTACCAAAACCTTGACTCGGTCGAGTTGGGCGTGACCACAGTGGATAACTATTTCGATACCTTGGGCGGCATCACCCGCGCCGTGCGTCAAGCCAAGGGCGGTGTGGACACACCTGTTTATATTGGTGACCAAACCCGTGGCGACGGCTTGGTGCGAAGCTTGTCCGAGCAAGTGTCTTTGGAGACCCGCACCCGCATGCTCAACCCCAAGTGGTACGAAGGCATGTTGGCCCATGGCTACGAAGGCGTGCGTCAAATTGAGGTGCACATCACCAACACCATGGGCTGGTCGGCCACCACCGGGCAAGTACAGCCTTGGGTTTACAAACAACTCACCGAGACCTTTGTGCTCAACCCCGAAATGCGCGACCGTCTTGCCAAGCTCAACCCCACGGCCTCGGCACGCTTGGCCAACCGTTTGATCGAGGCCTCGGACCGCGCTTACTGGCAGCCCGATGCCGACATGTTGGAGCGCCTGCGTCAAGCCAGCGACGAACTTGAAGATCGCCTTGAAGGTGTTTTTGAAGGCAGCGCCAGCTAAAGCCTGCCCGCTTTCAGCACGCCGACCTCGGCGAATTGCTTAAGATCACGCCATGGCCATACCCTTCCCCTTCTCCGCCATCGTCGGCCAAGACGAAATGAAACTCGCCATCCAAATCGTCGCCATCGACCCCAAAGTCGGCGGCATTTTGGCGCTGGGTGACCGCGGCACCGGCAAATCCACCGCGGTGCGTGCGCTGGCTGATTTGCTCCCGCCCTTGCAAGTTGTGTTGGGTTGCAGCTACGGCTGTGACCCCGCCAGCAGTGCTGCCACCTGCACCGATTGCGCCAGCCTCAAAGCCGCGGGCAAGCGCCCCAAAACCGCAACCTGCCCCGTGCCTGTGGTCGATTTACCGCTGGGCGCCAGCGAAGACCGGGTGGTGGGCGCTCTCGACTTAGAAAAAGCTTTGAGCCAAGGCATCAAAGCCTTTTCTCCCGGCTTGCTGGCCCAAGCCAACCGCGGTTTTTTATATATCGACGAAGTCAATTTGTTGGAAGACCATTTGGTCGATTTGCTCATCGATGTCGCCGCCTCTGGCGAGAACGTGGTCGAGCGCGAGGGCCTGTCGGTGCGCCACCCCGCGCGCTTTGTGTTGGTCGGCAGCGGCAACCCCGAAGAAGGCGAATTGCGCCCCCAATTGCTAGACCGCTTTGGTTTGTCGGTAGAGGTACGCACGCCGCAAGACATAGATCAACGCATCGCCGTCATCAAACGCCGCGACGCTTTCGAGCGCGACCCACAAGGCTTTCGAGACGAATGGGCATTGCAAAACCAGGGCTTGCGCGAACACATTTTGAAGGCCCGCAAACTGCTCGACAAAGTCAAGGTCAGCGATGATTTGCTGCGCTTGTGCGCCCAGTTGTGCCAAGCGCTGGGCACCGATGGTTTGCGCGCTGAACTCACCCTCATGCGGGCCTGCCGCTCGCTGGCGGCCATGCAAGGCCATAAAGCAGCAACGCCCACGCATTTGCGTGCTGTTGCTCCCATGGCATTGCGCCATCGCTTGCGCCGCAATCCCTTGGATGACACCGGCTCAGGCACCCGCGTCGAGCGCGCGCTCACCGAGGTGCTGGGCGCGTGAACCTCGCTTGGGACGACGCGCTATGGGCGCTGGCGGCCCTGCACATAGACCCCGTGGGAATGCGCGGCATTTGGTTGCGTGCGCCGCACGGGCCGGTGCGCGACGAGTGGCTGTCTTTGCTGCAACACCTGCGCCCGAATGTGCGCCGACTGCCCAACAATATTGACAGCGAACGCCTCTTGGGAGGCTTGGATTTGAGCGCCACTTTAAGCACCGGTAAACCCGTCACCCAAGCCGGTTTGCTGGCGCAGTCCGACCAATCGCTGCTGCTGGCCCCCATGGCCGAGCGCATGGCCCATGAGGCCGCAGCCATTTTGGGCCAAGTGCTCGACAACGGGCGCGTCACCCCCCACGGCGGCGGCGACACCCAAGACGCACGCCTAGGCCTGATCGCTTTGGACGAGGCATTGGAAGATGAACCCTGCATGAGCGAGAGCCTGCAAGAGCGTCTGGGTATCTGGCTGGATTTGCGCCACTTGGGTCGGCAAGAAACGGCCAGCGATGAGATTTTGGGCCTCTTGGGTGTGCTGGCCAGCCCAGATGAAGCCGCCGATACCGAGCGCCAAACAGTGTTTGAACGTTTGCGCACACTGCGCTTGAATGATGAGCAAATTCAAGCTATTACCCAGATGGCCCAAGCCATGGGCATTGCCAGTTTGCGTGGTCCCTTGGCCTGTGTGCGCTTGGCCTGCGTGTTGGCGGCGCTGCGCGAAAGCGCGGCTGTGGAAGATGTTGATTTGGGCCGTGCTGCCCGCCTGTGCTTGACGCCGCGGGCTACCCAAATGCCGGCACCGCCCGAGCAAGAGGCTCCCCCCGAGCAGCCACCAGAGCCCCCCGCCGAACCGCCCGACGACGAGCCGCCACCCGAAGATGAGCCTGCGCCGCCCGACAACGAGCCGCCGCCCCCCGAGCAAGCTCCCGACTCGCCCGAAGAAGACACGCCGCCGCAAGACCTGGGCGAGATGCTGCTCGAAGCGGCCTTGGCCAGTTTGCCGCCCGATGTGTTGGCGCAACTGGCCAGCACGCGCGCCACCCAAATCAGAGGCGGCGGCCAAAGCCGCAGCGGCGAAGTTCGTCAAAGCCGCAGCCGTGGCTCGCCCCTGCCGCCGCGTCCTGGTCTGCCCCGCCAAGGAGCGCGTTTGCATGTGCTGGCCACCTTGGGGCACGCCGCGCCAAGGCAAAAGCTGCGCAGCTCCAGCGCCTTGGCGGTCAGTGCGCAGGCCTTGACCCCGCGCTTGAAGATTCGCGCCGAAGACTTCCATATCCATCGCTATGCCGAGCGCACCCAAACCTGTTTGATTTTTGCCATCGATGCCTCGGGCTCGGCGGCGCTGCACCGCTTGGCCGAGGCCAAGGGCGCGGTCGAGTTGCTGCTCGCGCAGTCCTATTCGCGGCGCGATCAGGTGTGTGTGGTGGGTTTTCGCGGCAGCCAGGCCGAGGTGTTGTTGCCCCCCACCAAATCGCTGGTGCGCGCCAAACGCAGCTTGGCCGGATTGCCCGGCGGCGGGGGCACGCCCTTGCCTCACGCCATCAAATTGGCACTGGAACTGGCGCTGCAACAACGTCGCTTGGGCGTGAGCCCCAGTTTGGTCATGCTGTGTGATGGCCGCGCCAATGTGAGTTTGCAAGGCAGCGGTGGGCGGGCGCAGGCCTTGCAAGAGTCGCTGTCTTGGGCTAACGCTTGGCGAGCCCAAGAATTACCCAGCATTTGGATAGACACTTCGGCGCGCCCCGAGCCACAAGCCGAGCAAATCGCGCTGGCCATGGGCTCGCGCTATGTGCCCCTGCCGCAGGCCAACAGCCAACGCATGGCGCAAGTGGTGCAAGCCGCCGCGCGCTGATATGGATTGGCAAGCGCATCGCCAAACTTGGCCACATGCCGAACTCAGCCGATTTGTGCAAGCCGGCGGCGTGCGCTGGCATGTGCAACAAGCGGGCCAGCAAGGGCCTAGGGTGTTGCTGATTCATGGCACGGGCGCGTCCGGCCACACTTGGCGCGATTTGCTGCGGCCACTGGCCGAACACGCACAAGTGTGGGTGGTGGATTTACCCGGCCACGGTTTCAGCTCTTTGGCAAGCGGCCAAGGCATGTCCATGCAGGGCATGGCCACCAGCTTGCACGCTTTGATGCAGTCGCTGGAAGTACCGGTGGATGTGTTCATCGCTCACTCGGCAGGTGCGGCGATTGCCGCGCAAATGGTCATAGCCCAACAACTTACCCCCCAAGCCTTGATAGGCATCAACCCCGCTTGGTTGCCGCTGCCTGGCTTGGCTGGACTGCTGTTTCCGCCGGCGGCGAAGTTGCTGGCGCTCACGCCCTTTGTGCCCCAGTGGTTTGCCAAGCAAGCCAGCGGCCCGGGGATGTTGGAGAAGTTGCTCGATGGCACGGGTTCGGTGTTGGACCAAGCAGGCAAAGCGCTTTACGCCGAGTTGGTTGCTGACCCCGAACACGCCCAAGGCGCTTTGAAAATGATGGCCGCTTGGGACTTGTCGCAAGGTGCGCACACATTGCGCCAGTTGCGCTGCCCGGTGCAAATGCTGGTGGGCGAGCGCGACCGCGCTGTGCCGCCTGCGCAAGCGCAACAAGCGCTGGGCTTGCTGGCTGATGGCCACTTGGAAAGCTGGCCAGGTTTTGGGCATTTGGTGCACGAGGAGGCACCCACGCAGTGCGTGCAATTCCTTGTCAAAACCATGGCTCAGGCTTCAAACTGAAGCCAAACCCAGCCAGCCCTCAGGTTTTGGCCATGCCCATCAAATGCGCCATGTCCTTGAAGAAAATCTTCACATGCGCCATGGGCTTGGTGCGCTCGAGTTTTTTATTCATATACGAGTCAAAGGTGAGTTTTTGCACATCTTTGTCTTCGCACATCTTCACAAAACTCTCGCGGCGCTTATCGGTGCTGTACCAAAAATACTGCATGATGCCCAGCACCCAAAACACAGTGCCGTGGTCTTTCATAAAGCGTTTACGCGCTTGCTTCAAAGCCGCTGGATTGCGATGCAGCAAACATTCATGCGCTGCATCGGCCGCCAAGCGTCCACCCAGCATGGCGTAGTAAATACCTTCACCCGAAGCCGGTGCCACCACACCCGCGGCGTCACCCGCCAGCACCACATCGCGGCCGTTGTCCCAGCGCGGCAAGGGCTTCATGGGCAAGGGCGCGCCTTCGCGACGCAAGACGGTAGCGTTTTGCAAACCAGCAGCGTCACGCAAACGACCGACCGCACCGCGCAATGAAAAACCTTTGTCGGCGCTGCCCGTGCCCACGCTCATGGTGTCGCCATGGGGGAACACCCAGCCGTAAAAGTCGGGCGACAAACTGCCTCGGTAGTACACATCGCAACGCGAGGGGTCTGCATCGGTTTGCAGCATGTTTTCCGGTGTTTTAACGATCTCGTGGTAGGCGAAAACATACTTGGTTTTTTCAGCGCCTGGTACGGCTTGCTTGGCCACCTGGGAACGTGCGCCATCGGCACCGATGATGCATTTACCGCGCACACTGGCGGGCATGTCCAAACCGTCGTCGGTACGGATGGTGAAGTGCACCCGGCTGATGCCATCGTCGTCGCGGCTGAGTTTGTCAAAAATGCCGCGCTGGCGCACCGCGCCATGGTTTTCGGCGCGCACCCGCAGCCATTCGTCAAACTCGTCGCGGTTGACCATGCCGACAAAACCGCCCTCGATAGGAATGTCGACCTTGTTGTCTTTGGGCGAAACCATGCGCGCAGCACGCGCCTTGGCGACCAACAACTCATCGGGTATATCGAAGTCTTTGATCAGGCGTGGCGGGATGGCCCCACCACAGGGCTTGATACGCCCTTGTCTGTCGAGCAGCAAAACATGCCGCCCCAGTTTGGCTAAATCATCGGCTGCGGTTGCACCGGACGGCCCGCCGCCGACCACTACCACGTCATAGGTTAGGTTATGCATGAAATAACTCCTGAGGGGATTGGATAAAAGAAACAGAAACAGAAAAAGTGGCTGCATCAGCAGCCTGTGAATGAACAAGATGTTGGGGGGCATTGCGCCAAGCAAAAGCGCTGACCATCATGCCGGCGACCAACAAAGGCACGCCCAAGGCGCTGAGGCTTAAGGCGCGGCCGACCGGGTCGCGCATAAAGCGCATCATTAAAGGAATTTGTGCATAAATCAGCAGCAACACCGCCACCGCGTAGGGCAACAAACCCCAGACCAGCAACAAAGCCACCACCACAAACTGCGGCAGCAGCATGACCCAACAGGCCGTGCCTGCAGCGCCTTTGATGCCCAGTTGAACCGGCAAGGAAAAAATACCCATTTGTCGGTCACCCTCTATGGCTTTGAAGTCATTCAAGGTCATGATGCCGTGAGCCGCCAAGCTGTAGAGCAGCGCCAAAGTGATGATGTAGGCGTCGGGCATGGCGCCGCCCAACATGACGGCCGCGCCGGTGACCCAAGCCAAGCCTTCATAGCTGAGGGCGCAAGCGGCGTTGCCAATCCAGCCGTCTTTTTTTAATCGAAAAGGCGGGGCGCTGTAGGCCCAAGCCAGCGCCAGCGCCAGTAAGGTGGCACCAAAAGCCCAGGTGCCCAACTGCCACGCCCACCACATGGACAACAAGGTCCAAACAATGGCAATGACAATGCCCCAAGCCCCAGGCATGCGCCCCGAGGGAATGGGCCGCTGGGGCTCGTTGATGGCGTCAACATGCCGGTCAAACCAATCGTTCACGGCTTGGCTGCAGGCGCACACCATGGGGCCTGTCAACACGATGCCGCTGATGAGTAAACCGACCTTGTCTGACAGAGGCTGCCCCGAAGACACCGCGCCGCAGGCAAAGGCCCACATGGGAGGAAACCAAGTCACCGGTTTGAGAAGCTCTAAGACAGCTGAGGGTTGGGGAAGCGCCATACCCCCATTTTCATTTGACAAAATAAAATGTCAATCTAAGTTGACGCTTTTTTGTGAGAACTAGGGTTTACTCGGGTTCGCCTTCGGCAACCATGCCATAGCGGTGCAATTTCACATACAGGCTTTGGCGCGACAAGCCCAACATCTCGGCGGCCGAGGCACGGTTGTTTTGGGTAAGTTCTATAGCTGCCTGAATGCACATGCGCTCGATCATGGTGCTGGTCTCGCCGACGATTTCTTTCATCGGCATGCGCCCCACCAACTGCGACAACTGTGCCACCGAATCGGCCATACCACCCGAGGTGGCTGGCATGGTGTCGCGACTGCGTGCGCCCGAAACTTCATGGAAGAAGAAGCCATAGGTGGGATCCACGCCATTCAAAGTCACGGCGGTGATGTCTACGGGTATCAGCACACCCACTATGCTGCGCAAATCGGTGGCGAAACTGCGCAGGGTGCGCGACTGGCGCAAATTGGTCAGCAACACGCCCAAATCGACACCGCCACGGGCCAGCCATTCTTCAAGGCTTTTATTCGCCAGCATGGTGTGAGACGCCACGCCCACCATGCTGCAAAACTCGGGGTTGCTGGCCAGCACCGTGCCCAAGCGGTCAGCCACCACAAAACCCACCGGCGCTTGATCTAAAGCGTGGTGGAACCAATCAATCACTGACGCATTGGATAGGCTGGTTTGCTGAGAGCTTAAAGCCTGCAAACGCAATAAAAATTGAGGCCCACCTTCTTGCACGAACACCGATGCATGCAAATTGCAATCGTGATCCGATTTGAGTAAGCGCATCCGCCCCGTCTCCATGCGACCCGAGTTTTGCGCTTCGCGCAGCAAGTTGTCCAGCGCCTCTCTTTTGCTGGGGTCGAACAACTGAAGCACATCGGTTCCGGGCAATTTGCGGTTGACATCTTTGAACAAGAGCTGGGCCGCACTGTTGGCCTCCATCACGCGGCGTTGGGCCACATCGGCCACCAACATCGGGTCGGCGACAGACTCGAACAGCAAGCGGTAACGCGCCTCCATGTGGCGCAGTCGCAAAAAGTCACGCTCCATGGATTGATGGGCTTCAACCAAGCGGTGCTGCATTTGCGACAAGCTGCTTAAATCGCGGCCAAAGAGCCACACGGTTTGGTCTTTTTCCTGAGACACCAAGCTGACTTGCAAAGGCAAGTCTTGGCCGGCTGAGGGTGAGAAATTGACATGTCGCCAGGTTGGGGCTTGGGCTTTGACCACCGAGTCCCACATGCTGGAAAATTTTTGTTGGCTATCAAAACTGAGAAAGTCTTTGACAGAGCGCCCCTTGAAAACAGAGCTGTCCAAACCTTGTAAATCTTTGCCAAAAACAGCCACTTCCAGCACTGTCGACTGTTTGTCCAACACCATCATGATGTCAACCAAGCCTGGCAGCAACTGCTGTAAATGAGTAGAGTTTAGGTCTGGAGTGATCAAGATATTGAAGCTTAAGTTGGTTAAATCAACAATCATTTCCTTGGCCAAGACTTCTGGCAAACCCTAGGAAAATAGCACCTTGGGTTTTCCCCTATTCTAAGCTCAGTTTGTCTAAGCTGTTTGACACTTTAAAACAACTCAACCGAAGATTTTCCACGCTGCTTACGCACCTGCTCAACACTTTGTATCGCCATCAACTGCGCTTGATCAGCCTGCAAACACGAAAAATCAGCGCCCAACCATGCGGCTAAATGGTCATGTGTGGCCAGCAAGGGGCCGCCCACCATCACCAACAGACCGGGGTTGAGCGATTTCTTTCGCAAAGTGGCAATGAGTTTTTTCAAATAGCCCAATTGCCTTTCATCACTGACCGACAGACCCAATAAATCGATAGAACCAGACTGCACTGCAATCACCATATCCGGCTCGCGCCAAGTGGTGTCGCCCACCACCTGCCAGCCATAGCGTTTGAAATATTGGGACAGGATGAGCAGACCCAAGGAATGCTGTGATTGGGGCGTATTGACCAGCAATGCTGCATAGTTGGACAAGCCGCCGCATTGGGGCCCGCTCAGCACAAATTCAGCACTGAGTTTGTAGACCAATTCTTGCAAGCGGTAACTGGCTTGGGTGACCGCCACAAAGTCAATTTCATCTTGCGCCCACCACTGGTGAAAGAGTCTGGCGGCGCTGGGAATGGTTTGCAAAAACACGGTTTCCAGCCCCAAGCCCTGTCTAACCATGTTCAAGACACAAGATTCAATTTCTGGGGAGGGGGAGGTTAAACAGGTCTTGGCCAAGAGCTGGCTTTGTTGCTCGGAAAAAGGCGACCCTGACTGCTCCGAGCCCGCAACTTGCAGTAACTTAGGGATAACAAGATCTTTCAAAGCCAAGCTCAAGGGTGCTTTTATTTCAGGGTTTAGGGGCTTACTCATTGCTCAATTTTTCAGTCCGGTGTGTTCACAGAATTCAAAAGTTATCTAAGTGTCATATTTTTTTGACACATTCAAACTAGGGAAAACCCCTGTTATGTCAGTATTAAATAACGTCAATTTAAGTTGACACTGTGCGCATAGATCTCTACAGTTAATGCCATCTAGAAAGAGCTTTCCTCCATGAACGAAGTTGCTTCAAACACTGTGATCAGCGCGGGCTTGTACACCCCCGCAGAGCGCATCCGCCGCGACAACACCATTTGGACGCCGGTGCAAGGCTTTTTGGCGGCTTTTCAATTCATCGTGTTTGCCGTGAGCGTATGTCTGATCACCCGCTTCTTGGTCACCGGCGAAGGCGAAATGCTGGCAGTGTGGTCGGTGGTCTTCAAAACCTTGGTGCTCTACACCATCATGGTCACAGGCTCTATTTGGGAAAAAGTGGTGTTTGATAAGTGGTTGTTTGCCAAGTCTTTTTTCTGGGAAGACGTGTTCAGCTTTTTGGTACTGGCTTTGCACACCGCCTATTTGTGGTCGCTGTATGAAGGCGATATGAGCCGGCGCGAGCAAATGTGGTTGGCCTTGGCTGCTTATGCAGCCTACGCCGTCAACGCCGCACAATTTCTTTTGAAACTCAAAGCCGCCCGCATCCAAGAGCGTGCCACCATCGCCCTGCACAAGGAGTTGGCCGCATGAATGCCGTGATCCCTATTCACAGCAATGCCGCGGGCTGCGCCGAGCCCACGGTACGCACAGAGAGAGGCCAACGCGAGGTGTTTTGCGGCTTGACCGGCATCATTTGGTTGCATAGAAAAATCCAAGATGCCTTCTTTTTGGTGGTTGGCTCGCGCACCTGCGCCCACCTCATACAGTCTGCCGCGGGGGTGATGATTTTTGCCGAGCCACGCTTTGGCACCGCCATCATCGATGAGCGCGATTTGGCCGGCTTGGCCGACTGCAATGACGAACTCGACAAAGTGGTCGACAAGCTGCTGAGCCGTCGCCCCGATATACGCACCTTGTTTTTGGTGGGCTCTTGCCCCTCCGAGGTCATCAAGCTCGATTTATCGCGCGCCGCCGAACGCCTGAGCCGCGAGCACTCGCCTCGCGTGCGGGTACTCAATTACTCGGGCAGCGGCATAGAAACCACTTTCACCCAAGGCGAAGACGCTTGCTTGCAAGCGCTGGTGCCGGTTTTGCCCACACTCGACGCCAACGCTGACAAGCGCTTGCTGGTGGTGGGCACCTTGGCCGATGTGGTGGAAGACCAAATGCGTCGCTTGTTGGCCGATATGGGCGTCCCCCAACTCGACTTCTTCCCGCCCCGCAACAGCACCGACTTGCCCGCCATCGGCCCCAACACCCGTTTTTTGCTGGCCCAACCGTTTTTACCCGATACAACTTTGGCACTTGAGTCTCGCGGAGCGCAACGCCTTGCAGCGCCTTTTCCTTTAGGCGCAGAAGGCACCACCTTATGGCTGCAAGCCGCGGCCAGCGAGTGGGGTGTCAGCCAGGCCCAATTTGAGGCTGTGACCCATGCGCCGCACCAACGTGCTGAGGCCGCATTGGCGCGTCAAAAAGTACATTTGTCGGGGAAAAAAATCTTCTTCTTTCCCGATTCGCAACTGGAAATTCCCTTGGCGCGTTTTCTCAGCCGCGAGTTGGGCATGCAGTTGGCCGAAATTGGCACACCTTATTTGCACCGCAAGCTCATGAGCGAGGAACTTGCCATGTTGCCCCCAGGCTCTCAGATCACCGAGGGTCAGCATGTGGAAAACCAAATCGACCGATGCCATGCCGCCGCGCCCGACCTGGTGGTGTGTGGCTTAGGGCTGGCCAACCCCCTTGAGGCCCAAGGCTTGACCACCAAGTGGGCCATCGAACTGGTGTTCACCCCCATCCAAGGCTATGAGCAAGCGGCTGATTTGGCCGAACTGTTCAGCCGACCCCTGCGCCGTCGCATCAAACTCGCCGCATAAGGTCACACACCATGCAACTCACCCTCTGGACATACGAAGGCCCCCCGCACATTGGTGCGATGCGCGTGGCCACGGCCATGACCGATGTGCATTACGTGCTGCATGCGCCCCAAGGCGACACCTACGCCGATTTGCTGTTCACCATGATCGAGCGTTTGCCACGCCGCCCACCCGTCACCTACACCACCTTTCAAGCCCGCGACTTGGGCGGCGACACCGCAGAATTGTTTAAAAACGCAGCGCGTGAGGCCCATGAGCGCTTCAAGCCCAATGCCATGCTAGTGGGCGCTTCTTGCACGGCAGAGCTCATCCAAGACGACCCAGGCGGCTTGGCACTGGCCCTGAACCTGCCCATCCCCGTGGTGCCTCTAGAGTTGCCGGCTTACCAACGCAAGGAAAACTGGGGCGCCTCGGAAACCTTCTACCACTTGGTACGCAACTTGGTGCCAGTGGGCCACAGCCGAACACCCTTGGCAGGACGCCCGGCCAGTTGCAATATTTTGGGCCCCACCGCTTTGGGCTTCAGACACCGCGACGACGTCAAAGAAATTCAATCGTTGTTGCAAGAGTTAGGCATTGAGGTGAATGTGGTGGCCCCACTCAACGCCTGTGTGGCTGACCTGCGCCGCTTGGCCGAGGCCGATTTCAATGTGGTGCTTTACCCCGAGTTGGCGCGCACCACCGCCCAATGGTTGCAACGCAGCTGCGAACAGCCCTTTACCCAAGCCATACCCTATGGCGTCAATGGCACCCTCGACTTCATTCAAGAGGTGCGCACGCTTGCAGGCTTGGTCGGCAGCGGCAAAACCTTGGCCGACTACAGTCAAGATTCACGCGCCAAGTGGTACGCCAAGTCGGTCGACTCCACCTACCTCACCGGCAAACGCGTCTTTGTGTTTGGCGACGCCACCCACGCCATTGCCGCCGCTCGCGTGGCGCACCAAGAAATGGGCTTTGAAGTGGTGGGTTTGGGCACTTACAGCCGCGAGTTCGCCCGCGAAGTGCGCGACGCGGCCAAACTCTACGGCATTGAGGCCCTGATCTCCGACGACTATTTGGAAGTCGAAGACGCGGTCAAAGCCCAGCATCCCGAATTGCTGTTGGGCACCCAAATGGAGCGCCACATCGCCAAACGCTTGGGCGTGCCTTGTGCGGTTATTTCTGCCCCCATGCATGTGCAAGATTTCCCCGCTCGCTACGCGCCACAAATGGGCTTTGAAGGTGCCAATGTCTTGTTCGACACCTGGGTGCACCCGCTGATGATGGGCTTAGAAGAACACCTTTTGGGCATGTTCCGCGAGGACTTCGAATTCCACGACGGCGCTGCGCCCTCGCATCTGGGTTCGGGCCACACCGTTGCGCCGCAAAAAACAGCAGTGGCACAAGCTGCGGTGGTCTCAGATGATCCTGCCAGCAACGAAAGCAGTTGGGCGCCCGAGGCGGAAAAAGAACTCAAAAAAATACCGTTTTTTGTCCGCAGCAAAGCCCGCCGTAACACCGAAACTTTTGCCCGTGAACGCGGCCTCGCGCAGATCACGGTAGAGACCATGTACGAAGCCAAGGCTCATTTCAGCCGTTGAAGTCCCAACAGGAAAATCACCATGATTGAAACCGCCACCATCCCCGTCAACCAAATCAAACGCGGCGGTCGCCCTGACGGCGAGGGCAGCCTGCAAGTGCAACTCGACCCCAGCGTCAAGATCGGCAATGCCAAAGTCTTTGCCATTTACGGCAAAGGCGGTATTGGCAAAAGCACCACATCTTCTAACCTGTCCGCCGCCTTTTCCAGACTGGGTAAGCGGGTGCTGCAAATCGGTTGTGACCCCAAGCACGACAGCACTTTCACGCTCACCAAAAAAATGCTGCCCACGGTGATTGATGTGCTTGAAACCGTGGACTTTCATGCTGAAGAGCTGCGCGTAGAAGACTTTGTGTTTCAAGGTTACAACGGTGTGATGTGCGTCGAGGCCGGTGGCCCGCCCGCTGGCACTGGCTGCGGTGGCTATGTGGTGGGTCAAACCGTCAAGCTACTCAAAGAACACCATTTGCTGGAAGACACCGATGTGGTCATTTTCGATGTGCTGGGCGATGTGGTCTGCGGTGGTTTTGCCGCCCCCCTGCAACACGCCGACCGCGCACTCATAGTTACCGCCAACGACTTTGACTCCATCTTCGCCATGAACCGCATCGTGCAAGCTATTGGTGCCAAGTCGAAAAATTACAACGTGCGTTTGGGCGGCGTGATCGTCAACCGCAGCGACGAGACCGACCAAGTGGACAAATACAACGGGGTCACCGGCTTGAAGAACATGGCGCATTTCCCCATGCTCGACGAAATCCGCAAAAGCCGTTTACAAAAATGCACCATGTTTGAATTGGAAGCCACGCCCGCGGTCAAAGCGGTGCAAGACGAGTACATGCGCTTGGCGGCCGCACTCTGGGCCGGCACCGACCCACTGCCCTCCATACCCATGAAAGACCGCGATATTTTTGATTTGTTGGGATTTGACTGAGATGAACCAAGCCAGTTATGTAGCGCGCCGTGGCGAAATAGAACACTATTTCGACCGCACAGCAGCCAAGGCATGGGAGGTACTCACCTCCAATGCCCCGGTGGGGCGCATACGCGCCACCGTGCGCAAAGGCCGCGATGAAATGCGCCACACACTTTTGTCTTGGCTGCCCCAAGACATGCGGGGCTTAAGGCTGCTAGACGCAGGTTGCGGCACCGGCGCTTTGGCACAGATAGCCATGCTGCGCGGCGCCGAGGTGCTGGCCATCGACCTCTCGCCCACTTTGGTGAATTTGGCCCGCGAGCGCCATGCCCAAGAGCTTTTAAGCAACCCCGCGCTCAGCGCCCAAGGCGGCAGCATCACTTTTTTGTCCGGCGACATGCTCAGCCCCGAGCACGGCGAGTTCGACCATGTGGTGTGCATGGACTCGCTCATCCATTACGACACCCAAACCATCGCCAACGCGGTTGAAGCCCTCACCAAGCGCACCCGCCATTCGGTGTTGTTTACTTTTGCACCGCACTCGCCGCTGTTGGCCACGGCCCATGCCATGGGGCGCTTGTTCCCGCGCACAGACCGCTCGCCCCAGCTCGCCCCGATTCGCCAAACCACTTTGCATGTGTATATCGAGCGCGAGGTGCGCCAACACGGCTGGCGTCCAGGCCAAATGAAGCGCGTCTCCAGCGGCTTTTACACCTCGCAAGCTTGGGAATGGAAGCGCACATGAAGTTTGCCTTTCGCCCCCCCGCATGGATGCAGTCGCTGATGATGCAGTACGTGCCTTTTGCGGACGCAGCGTCGCCAGAGTTGCCGCTGGGTCGTATGTTGCGCTTGGCGATGTTTCAGCTGTCCATAGGCTTGACCATGGCGCTGTTGGTGGGCACCTTGAACCGCGTGATGATTGTCGAATTGGCAGTGCCTGCGGCTTGGGTGGCTATTGCCGTGGCCTTGCCTTTGGTGTTTGCACCGCTGCGCGCCCTGATTGGCTACCGTAGCGACACCCATCCTTCCGCCTTGGGCTTGCGTCGTATTCCTTATATGTGGATGGGCAGTTTGCTGATGTTTGGCGGCTTGGCCATCATGCCATTCGCCCTGATGAACCTGAGCGAGCCCCGCGAAGGCTTTGTACTGGTGGGCCGCATCGGCGCTGTTCTGGCGTTCTTGCTGGTGGGTGCAGGCATACAAATCACCCAAACCGCCGGCTTAGCCCTGGCCACCGACGTTGCCCCCGCAGACAAGCGCCCCCGCGTGGTGGCCTTGCTTTATGCCATGCTCTTGGTGGGTCTCATTTTGGGCAGCGGCTTGCTCAGTCTGTTGTTGGCCAATTTCTCGCCCCTTCGACTGATTCAAGCGGTGCAAGGCTGTGCCACCATCGTCGTCTTCATCAATCTCATCTCGCTGTGGAAACAAGAAGCCCGCAGCGCCAAACGCGGCGCACGCGAACCCGATGGCTTCTCGCAAAACTGGCGCGCCTTCATCGAAGTGCCGCATATGAAGCGGTTTTTGTGGACCGTGGGTTTGGGCTCGGCGGCTTTCAGCATGCAAGACATCGTGCTCGAACCCTATGGCGGCCAAATACTGGGCTTGGGTGTGGGCTCAACCAGCGGCCTCACCGCTTTGAGTGCCGGCGGGGCTTTGCTGGCCTTTGTGCTGTCGACCCGCATGCTGCGCCATATTGACGCGGTCAGGCTGGCAGCCATGGGTGCTTTGCTGGGTTTGCCCGCTTTTGCTTGCGTTATTTTTTCTGCCCCCTTGGGCTCAGCGCTGATGTTTCAAACAGGTGCTGCCTTGATTGGTTTTGGCGGTGGTTTGTTCTCGGTGGGCATGTTGCTGACCGCCATGGAGATGGCTGAATCCAAACACGCTGGCATGGTGCTGGGCGCTTGGGGTGCGGTACAGGCCACGGCCTCGGGTATCGCCATGGCCTTGGGCGGCGTCGCCCGAGACGTGGTCGGGGGATTAGCTACCCAAGGATGGTTGGGCGAAGTGCTGGTCTCCGACGTGACTGGCTACAACTTTGTTTTTCAGACCGAGATGGTCATGATGTTTGTGGTGTTGATTGCTTTGGGGCCCTTGGTCAGCCGTAAGCCGGCTTTGGCCTCAAGGTCTCGAGGTTTGGGGCTGGCAGAACTGCCAGGTTGAATGATTTTTTGTCAGGCGCACTATAAGGAGACTTGCCATGGAAACAGGTGCTATTACCCAGTATGTTGATGTTGCACAAATCGTGCTCTACATGTTTTGGGCTTTTTTTGCGGGTTTGATTTTTTACCTCGTACGCGAAGGCCACCGCGAGGGTTATCCGTTGGACAACGGCCGCGCCGAAGGGGGCCCTAAGCAAACCGGCTGGCCCATACCCGAGCCCAAGGTTTACAAACTGGCTGATGGCCGTGAAGTCTTGGCGCCGGATTACAACCGCTTAGACAGCACTTACTCGGCGCAACCCACACACAGTTGGTTGGGCGCACCCCTAGAGCCCGTGGGCGACCCCTTGTTGGCGGGCGTGGGCCCAGGCGCTTGGGCAGCCCGTGCGGATGAACCCGACCTCTACCACGGCAACCACATCAAGATCGTGCCTTTGCGCATCGCTGCCGACCATGGCGTCATGTCCCAAGATGTCGACCCCCGTGGTTTACCTGTTTACGGCGCCGACAAGCAGTTGGCTGGCACCGTCAAAGACCTGTGGATTGACCGCGCTGAAATGATGTTTCGCTACCTTGAGGTGAGCCTCACGGGAGGTCAGACTGTATTACTGCCCATGACCTTCTCACGCATCAAATCCAAGGGTGTGTTTGTGGGTGCCATCTTGGCCGGCCAATTTGCCAATGTGCCGCAAACCAAGAGCATGGAACAAATCACCTTGCTCGAAGAAGAAAAAATCACTGCTTATTACGGTGCGGGTACTTTGTACGCCACACCCGAACGTCAGGAGCCCATGTTTTGATAGTCAATCCCCACCACGAACACGAATTCGAGGAGGTGCTGGGGCTTCCTCAAGCCTTGCCTGCCGACGAGCGGCTGATTTGGCAAGGTGCACCCAGATGGAAACAAGTTGCCATTGATGTATTTCATGTGCGCACCTTGGCTTGGTATTTCGCCGTCATGATGCTGCTGCAAGCCGCCTATTTGCTGGGTGAACCCGAGCGCAATGTGTTCAAGCCCTTGGTGCTGAGCTTTGTGCTCAGCGCCATGGCGCTGGCCATTCTCAGCCTCATGGCTTGGCTGACAGCCAGCACGGCCATGTACACCTTGACCAACAAGCGGGTGGTCATGCGCATTGGGGTGGTGCTGACCCTCACCTTCAATTTGCCTTTGCGCATGTTGGCCGGCGCCTCACTTAAAACCAATGCCGACGGCAGCGGCGATATCGCACTGAAGTTGGCCGGCAACGACCATATCGCTTGGCTCAATTTATGGCCCCATGCACGCCCTTGGGTGCTGCGCCACCCCGAGCCTAGTTTGCGCTGCATTGCCAATGTCAGCGATGTAGGCGAACGCATTGTGCAAGCTTGGCAAGCTGTCAACCCGCACATGCCAGTGATGCTGGGTGACACTGCACCATCCGCCACCGGCACTCGCGCTTCCACTCAAGAAATTGCAACATGAACCCTAGCCTTGCCAACGACGGATTGCCCGGCCGCCACGGCCTTACCGGCTGGATATTTATGGGTTTTTTGGCCAGCGTGGTCTTGGTCGTCGCCGTGCTGCGTGGCCAAGGCATGGAAATCCCGCAAGACCAAAAATCTGTGAGTTGGCAACGCACACTGCGGTTTGAAGACCGTCCCAATGGCGATGTCGCTGTGATGGAGGGCCAATCCGCTGTAGAAATTACCCGCTTTGTGGGTGAGCAAGGTTTTGTGCGCGGTATCTTGCGCACGCTTTCGCGTGATCGCATGCGCCGCGGCATTGGGTCTGGCCCCACATTCGAGCTCATCGGGCACACCGATGGACGCCTGACGCTGCTTGACCCGGCCACCGGACAACGCATCAATCTTGAATCTTTTGGCCCAACCAATATGGCTTCTTTTGCCAAATTGCAACCCGCGCCTGCATCCTCAACCTCAGTATCAGCCTCTCAGGAGTAAACCATGACCACCACCGCAGCGATGGAATTCGATCACGTAGAACTGCTTATAGGCAGTGTGGAAAGCGCCGCGGATGCCAACGCCAAAGCTGTTCGCAACACCGTGCTGAGCCCGCGCTTTTACACCACCGACTTTGCCGCCATGGACCGCTTAAATATTGAGTCAGTGCGCGCAGAGTGGGACGTCATGATGAAAGAGTATGAGGGCGATAACAACCACGACCACTTTCAACGCGACGCGCAATTTGCCGAAGAAGTCAAAACCCTGATGCCGCAACTCTCCCCTGAGATGCGTCAAGAATTTTTGGACTTCCTCATCAGCTCGCTGACCTCCGAATTCTCCGGTTGCATTTTGTACAACGAGGTTCGTAAAAATGTCACCAACCCCGACATCAAGCAGCTCATGACCTATATGGCACGAGATGAATCCCGCCACGCAGGTTTCATCAACCAGTCGCTCAAAGACTTCGATTTGGGCATCGACTTGGGGCAACTCAAACGCACCAAGTCTTACACCTTCTTCAAGCCTAAATTCATTTTTTACGCCACCTATTTGTCCGAGAAGATTGGCTACGCCCGCTACATCACCATCTATCGTCAACTCGAAAGCAACCCCGACAAACGCTTTCATCCCATCTTCCGTTGGTTCGAGCGTTGGTGCAACGACGAGTTCCGCCATGGCGAGTCTTTCGCCCTCATCATGCGTTCACAACCCGCCTTGCTGCGTGGCATCAATTTGCTGTGGATTCGCTTTTTTATTGTGGCGGTCTACGCCACCATGTATGTGCGCGACCATACCCGTCCCTTGTTGCACCAAGCCATGGGATTCAAATCAACCGAATACGACTACGAGGTGTTTCGCATCACGTCGGAAATTGCGCGTCAAGTCTTTCCCGTGGAAGTCGATATCGACCACCCTACTTTCCGCGCTTGCATGACGCGCTTGGTTGATTTGTCTATCGCCAACGCCAAAGCCAAGGAGCGCGGTGGTGTGATGGGCTTGTGGGGTCAAGCGAAAAGCGCCCTAGGTGCTGCTTTCACTTTTGGCCGCTTGTATTTATTGCCTGTCAAGCGCAACACCTTGCCCCAAGAAATCCGGGTTCAGCCGGCCTGGTAAAGCATTTTCAATATGACCGATTTTTTCTCCTCCAGTTTGGGAGCGGCACTTTTTGCCTTGCTCAGTTGGTGGCTGGGCACGGGCGCTATTTTGTGGTTGGTGCGACTGCCCTCGGCAAGTTTTCGCTGGAGCATGTGCGGTTTGAGTTTTTTGCTGGGCTTGGGGCTGTGGACGGCCTCTATCAGCATGCGCTCGCATTCTGTGCTCAACGCCTACATTGGTTTTCTCAGCGTGATTGCCATGTGGAGTTGGCATGAAATGGCCTTTCTCACCGGATGGCTCACAGGTCCGCGGCGTGTGGCGCTCGATGCAGGTTTAAATTTTCGCCAACGCTTTATCCAATCAGCGCAGGTTTTGCTTCACCATGAACTGGCTTTGATTCTCAACTTCGGCGTACTTTTGGTCATGCAGCAAGGCCAACCCAACCACATGGCTTTATGCACTTTTGCCCTGCTGTGGTGTATGCGCTTGAGCGCCAAGCTGAATTTATTTTTTGGCGTGCCGTTTGTGGGTGAGCAGTATTTACCGGTGCACTTACGCTATATCGGCAGCTATTTCAAACAAGCACCTGTCACCTTGTTTTTTTATCTCACCATGGGCGTGTCTTGCATCACTTGGGGCTGGATGGTCTGGGAAGTGGCCAGCGGTTTGGTCTTGGTCAATGCCGCGTGGGTGTTGTTGTCTTCGCTTTTGGGCTTGGCCATCATTGAGCATTTGCTGATGGTGTTTGCCCTGCCCTTGCAAAAACTCTGGGGCTGGGCCATGAAGCGCAGTCCTTATCGCAGTCAAGCACCATCAACCGAATTGTCGGCTCCGGTGGCACTGCCTAACCGTGGGGACCCCGCATGAATGCATTCAGAACCCTGGACGATCGCAGTATTTTCAAAGTACCCCAACAACCGCGCCGCGCCGTCATCATCGGCAGCGGTTTTGGCGGATTGGCCGCAGCCATTCGACTCAGCGTCAAAGGCTATCAAGTTCAAATTTTCGAAAAATTAGACATGGCTGGTGGTCGTGCCTATGTCCACAAACAAGACGGCTTCACCTTTGACGCGGGCCCGACCATCATCACCTTGCCCTATTTGATTGAAGAACTGTTCACGCTGTGCGGCAAACAAATGAAAGACCACATCGACCTGCGTTTGATGTCGCCGTTTTACCGCATCCGCTTTGATGATGGCACGCATTTCGACTACAGCAACAACGAGCAAGCCATGTTGGCTGAAGTTGCCAAATTCAGCCCTGAAGATGTGCAAGGTTTTAAAAACCTGATGAAAGCCTCTGAACAATGTTTTCAGCTGGGTTTTCAGGACATGGGTTTGATTGCCTTTGACTCCGTCACCAAAATTATCAAAGCCATGCCGAAATTGATGCGCATGAAAGCCTGGCGCTCTATTTACAGCATGGTGGCGCAACACATCAAGCACCCCAAGTTGCGCATCGTCATGAGTTTTCACCCCTTGCTGATTGGGGGCAACCCATTTTCAGTCACCTGTGTTTACTCGCTCATCCATATTTTGGAAAACCGCTGGGGCGTGCACTCGGCCATGGGCGGCACCGGTGCCATCGTGCAAGCACTGGTGAACTTGATCAAAGGCCGCAACATCCCTATTCACTACAACGCCCCTGTCACGCGCATTCGGGTGGAAGAAGGCGCGGCAGTAGGTGTTGAACTGCAGAGTGGCGAGTTTGTGCCCGCCGACATTGTGGTGAGCAACGGCGACGCGGCTTGGACTTACAAGCACCTGGTCGAGCCGCAGCACCGCGCTCGCTGGACCGATAAACGCATTGCCAAAGGTAAATACTCTTCCGGCTTGTTTGTTTGGTACTTTGGCACCAACCGCCAGTACAAGGACGTGCCTCACCACATGATGGTGCTGGGGCCGCGCTACAAAGAACTGCTGCAAGATATTTTCAAGAACCACCATTTGGCCAAAGACTTCAGCCTGTACTTGTACCGACCCACGGCCACTGATCCCTCGCTGGCCCCCGAAGGTTGCGACAGTTTTTATGTCTTGTCGGTGGTCCCCAACCTGAGCAGCGGCACCGATTGGCCCGCCGTCACCGAGCAGTACCGCCAAGCCATTGCCACGGTGTTGCAAGACTCGGTATTGCCCGATTTAAACCAACATGTGGTCAGCTCCAAAGTTTCTACACCACAAGATTTTCAAGACCGTCTGTGGTCTTACCAAGGCGCGGGTTTTGGCTTGGAGCCCGTGCTCACCCAAAGCGCTTGGTTTCGCCCACACAACCGCAGCGAGGATGTGGAAAATTTATTCATGGTGGGTGCCAGCAGCCAGCCCGGCGCGGGTGTTCCCAGTGTGTTGATGTCTGCCAAATTATTAGAAGAGGTTGTGCCCCATGCCTTTGCCGTTCACTGACCAAGCTGAAAACGATTTAGACGCCTGCGTCGAGATGATGCGCGGCGGCTCCAAAACTTTTTTTGCAGCCAGCCGTTTTTTACCCTCACGTGTGCGCTCGGCCGCCATCGCTTTGTATGCGTTTTGCCGAGTGGCCGACGACATGGTCGACCAAGGCGGTGTGATCGAAGACAGTTTGCGGGTTTTGCATCACCGCCTGGACCTCATGTATGCCGGCACACCCATGAACACCGTGGAGGACCGCGCCCTGAGCATCGTGGTGCACCGACACGCCTTGCCGCGCCATTTGCTAGACGCTTTGCTCGATGGTTTTGCCTGGGACGGTCACGGCAGGCAGTATGAAAGCATGGAAGATTTGCACGGCTATGCCGCACGCGTGGCGGGCAGTGTGGGCGCGATGATGTGCTGGATCATGGGTCCGCAGCAGGCCTCTACCTTGGCGCGTGCCTGCGAGCTGGGTGTGGCCATGCAGCTCACCAATATCGCCCGCGATGTCGGTGAAGATGCGCGCAACAAACGTGTTTATTTGCCTTTGGAATGGATGCGCGAAGAAGGATTGAACCCACAAGAATGGCTGGCCAAGCCCACACTCAACCCAGCGGTGCAAAACGTGATCAGCCGTGTGCTCGTTGAGGCCGACAGTCTTTACAAACGTTCCACCGCTGGCATTGCCGAATTACCGCGGGACTGCCGCTCGGCCATTTTGGCCGCCGCTTTGATTTACGGCGAAATTGGCAACGAACTGCGCCGTTGTGAATTGGATTCTGTGAACCACCGCGCAGTGGTCAGCGGTTTTCGCAAAGCGGTTTTGCTGCTACAAGCACGTATAAAAGCGGGTTGGATATTTACCCAACGCAACCCACCACTGCCTCTGGCAGGTATTGCTTACTTGGTCGAGCAGTGCCAAGACACCGCCTCATCGCGCTTGGCCTTGAGTGGTTTCCCCAACCGCGCCATGCCCCAGCGCATCGAATGGATGCTGTCCTTGTTTGAGAACCTAGAGCACAGTCGCTTAGAGAAAAAACCAAAAAACTTATAACTGAACGCCCTTGGTCAAGGCGCCGTCAACCACCAAGTTGGTGCCG
>CAMBXY010000001.1 GCA_945871945.1 Bordetella parapertussis | reverse complement strand
TTTTCAGGGTTGCCTTTGTCTTCGCGAAAGATAATTTCCACGGCTCCTTTTGCCCCCATGACAGCAATTTCCGCATGCGGCCATGCAAAATTAACATCACCGCGCAAATGTTTGGAGGACATCACGTCATAAGCGCCGCCATAGGCTTTGCGCGTGATGACAGTAATTTTGGGCACAGTGCATTCTGCATAGGCATACAAAAGTTTTGCACCGTGCTTGATGATTCCACCAAACTCTTGACTGGTGCCAGGCATGAAACCTGGCACATCGACAAAAGTGATGACGGGAATATTGAATGCATCGCAAAAACGAACAAACCGTGCAGCTTTGATGCTGCTTTTGATATCCAAACAACCGGCTAAAACCAAAGGCTGGTTCGCAACAATACCCACCGTCTGCCCACCCATTCTTGCAAAACCAATCAGAATATTTTTTGCATAGTCCGGTTGCAATTCAAAAAAATCACCATCATCCACTGTCTTGAGAATGAGCTCCTTCATGTCATAGGGGGTGTTGGGGTTATCTGGCACCAAACTGTCTAGGCTGAGATCGATTCTTTCCGCGGGGTCACCGCTGGGGCGCACAGGTGGTTTTTCTCGATTGTTCAAAGGCAAGTAGTTGTACAAACGTCTCAGCATGAGCAGGGCCTCGACGTCATTGTTAAAAGCCATATCGGCCACGCCACTTTTGGTGGTGTGGGTGGTGGCACCCCCTAGCTCTTCAGCACTCACCTCTTCATGGGTCACTGTTTTCACCACTTCAGGCCCCGTCACAAACATGTAAGAACTGTCTTTCACCATAAAAATAAAGTCAGTCAAAGCAGGTGAATAAACTGCCCCACCTGCAGAGGGTCCCATGATCATGCTGATTTGTGGAACAACACCACTGGCCATGACATTTCGCTGAAACACTTCTGCATACCCACCTAACGAGGCTACACCTTCTTGAATTCTTGCGCCTCCTGAGTCGTTCAATCCGATCACAGGCGCACCCACTTTTAATGCTTGATCCATGATTTTGCAAATTTTTTCAGCATGGGACTCGGACAATGCCCCGCCATAAACCGTGAAATCTTGACTAAATACAAAAACCAAACGGCCATTGATCATGCCGTAGCCAGTGACAACACCATCACCTGGAATTTTGTTGTTCTCCATGCCGAAGTCCACGCAGCGATGTTCAACAAACATATCCCATTCTTCAAAGGTGCCTTCATCTAAAAGAATTTCCAGACGCTCACGAGCAGTTAATTTGCCTTTGGCGTGCTGAGCTGCAATTCTTTTTTCGCCGCCGCCCAATCGAGCTGCTGCTCTTTTTTCTTCAAGTTGGTGAATGATTTCTAGCATGAATCTACCTTTGGAAAATTAAGAATCAGGTCGCATTGTTAAGACCACAGTGCAAGTATTTGCCGCGCGGCAGTGGATGCCGCCAGACGACCTTCGAGTACATCTTTCTCAAGCACAGGCAACTGCGAAGCAACTTGAGGGTTTTGATTAAAAGCCCTGTTTAAACCATTTGCAATTAACTCCTGCATCCATTTCAAAGCCTGAGTTCTGCGGCGTTTTTGCCATTCACCATTGGCAGACTGAATCGACTTAAAGTTAGAAATTTCATCCCAAAAATCAGCGAGTTTCAAACCAGATAAGGCAGATATGCGAAGCACCTTGGGATGCCAACTTGTTTGAACATCCATCGAATGCGCTTGCCCGCCATTCAAGTTCAGTGCACTGCTGATAAATGCTTGGGCTTGTGCAGCAGCATTTTCATCCAAATCTGATTTATTGATCAAAACCAAATCGGCAATTTCCATCACGCCTTTTTTGATGGCTTGTAAATCGTCCCCGGCATTGGGAAGTTGCATCAATACCAAAATATCGGTCATGCCGGCAACAGTGGTTTCACTTTGACCCACACCCACAGTCTCAACAATGACTGTGTCATAGCCAGCCGCTTCACAAACAAGAATACATTCGCGGGTTTTTTCTGCAACGCCACCCAGATTTCCACTGCTGGGACTTGGGCGAATAAATGCAGAAGCATTAACTGACAACATTTCCATTCGAGTTTTGTCTCCTAAGATGGAGCCGCCGGACACGCTTGAAGAAGGGTCTACTGCCAACACAGCAACTTTATGTCCCCGAGCAATTAACCATAAGCCCAAATTTTCAATGAGCGTAGATTTACCCACACCAGGAACGCCGCTCAAACCAATGCGCATCGACTTACCCGTGTGCGGTAACAAGGCTGTGAGCAATTCATCAGCTTGTTTGCGGTGATCATCGCGAGTCGATTCAATCAAAGTAATGGCTTTAGCTATTGCGCGCCTTTGAGATAAGGCGTCCCCATGAAGCAAAGCATCCAATGAAGGTGTGGTGCTACTCATGATGGCTTAAATTTCAGCGAGCGGAGATGAGCGCTTGCTGAATATGGGAAAGTACATCACGCGCACTGACAGGAATAGGCGTTCCGGGGCCATAAATGCCTTTAACACCCGACGCATAGAGAAATTCATAATCTTGCTTAGGGATGACACCACCCACGAAAACAATAATGTCATTGCCACCCTGCTTTTTCAATTCAGCAATGATGGCTGGCACCAAAGTTTTATGACCTGCAGCCAAAGTTGAAATCCCCACCGCATGCACATCGTTTTCAATGGCTTGTCTGGCACACTCTTCGGGCGTTTGGAACAAGGGTCCTATATCCACATCAAAACCCAAGTCTGCAAACGCAGTTGACACTACTTTGGCGCCTCGGTCATGACCATCTTGCCCCAGCTTAGAAATCATTACACGGGGTCTTCTGCCTCGCAGGCTTGCAAAGTTAGCAATATCGGCTTTAAGCTGATTCCAATATTCCATCGTGTCTCCCTCATGCCCACTGTCATAAGCGGCAGCATACACACCACTGACTTTTAGAGTGTCTGCTCTGTGGCGACCAAATATTTTTTCTAGCGAATCGCTGACCTCGCCCACAGTTGCTCGCAAACGAATAGCCTGAATGGACAGATCCAATAAATTACCTTCGCCGGATGCTGCCGCCTGACTCAACCGGTCCAAAGCAAGGCTTACCGCTTTTTGATCTCTCTTTTCTTTTAAAGCATGGAGTCGATCAATTTGACTCAATCTGACTTTAACGTTGTCGATATCACGGACTTCAACAGTGTCTTCATGCGCAAGTTTGTATTTGTTAACGCCCACAATGACATCTTGCCCAGAATCAATACGGGCTTGTTTATCAGCTGCAGCTGCCTCAATTTTCAATTTAGCCCAGCCTGAATCGACGGCTTTGGTCATGCCGCCCATGGCGTTGACTTCTTCAATAATCTTCCAAGCTTCATCCGCCATTTCTTGGGTGATCTTTTCCATCATGTAACTCCCTGCCCAAGGGTCAATCACATTGGCGATATGGGTTTCCTCTTGAATGATCAACTGGGTGTTACGCGCAATACGCGATGAAAACTCTGTTGGCAAAGCAATGGCTTCATCAAAACTATTGGTGTGCAAGCTTTGGGTTCCCCCAAAAACAGCAGCCATTGCTTCGATGGTCGTGCGAACTATATTGTTGTAAGGGTCCTGCTCCGTCAAACTCCAGCCCGAAGTTTGGCAATGGGTACGCAGCATCAAGCTTTTGGCATTTTTAGCACCAAACTCAGTCATGATTCGACACCACAAAAGTCTGGCCGCACGCATTTTGGCAATCTCTAGGTAAAAGTTCATACCTATTGCCCAAAAGAAGGACAAGCGAGGTGCAAATGCATCCACATCCAAACCTTTTGCTTTTGCCGTTCTCACATATTCTTGACCATCGGCCAAGGTCAGTGCAAGCTCTAAGGCTTGGTTGGCACCAGCCTCTTGCATGTGATAACCACTGATGCTGATGGAGTTGAACTTGGGCATGTGCTCGGCTGTGTAAGCAATGATGTCGCCCACAATCCTCATGCTGGGTTCTGGCGGATAAATATAAGTGTTTCTCACCATGAACTCTTTCAGAATATCGTTCTGAATGGTTCCGCTTAATAAATCTTGACTCACGCCCTGCTCTTCTGCCGCAACCACATAGCCGGCAAGCACTGGCAATACAGCACCATTCATGGTCATAGAAACAGAAACTTTATCTAGAGGAATTTGATCAAACAAGATCTTCATATCCTCTACAGAATCTATGGCCACACCCGCTTTACCCACATCGCCCATCACTCTCGGGTGGTCTGAGTCATATCCGCGGTGCGTTGCCAAATCAAATGCAACAGAAACACCTTGACCGCCACTTTTTAATGCTTTTCTGTAAAAAGCATTGGACTCTTGTGCAGTTGAAAACCCAGCGTATTGACGAATTGTCCAGGGCCTAACGGCATACATGGTCGCCTGAGGACCGCGCAAAAAGGGCGCAAAGCCTGGCAATGTATTTGTATAAGGCAGACCCAAAATATCTTCGGCTGTATACAAGGGCTTGACAGTAATTCCATCTGGCGTATTCCAGTTCAAACGAGATAAATTTTCGTCCGAGACCGATTTTTTGGCCATTGTCTCCCATTGCAACAACGAAGTTTCAGGGTAAAAAGATTTAGCTTGGCTCATATTAAAAAATCAACTCTTGACGCAATCTGCAAAATAATGGGTTTTGCCTTGATCGTCTTTAACTTCGACCAAGCCATGAATATCTGTTTCAAAACCAGGGCATTGAAG
Source organism: Bordetella parapertussis (assembly GCA_945871945.1). Classification (GTDB taxonomy): domain Bacteria; phylum Pseudomonadota; class Gammaproteobacteria; order Burkholderiales; family Burkholderiaceae_C; genus Limnohabitans. The sequence goes on along the minus strand of CAMBXY010000001.1, from coordinate 39,500 downwards.
ATTAAATTCCCGTGCAAACTTTAAATAATCAATGATTTTTTTATTGAAAACTTCGCCCGGAATTAAAAGTGGAATACCTGGAGGATAAGGGGTCACCAGACTGGTGGTGATGCGACCTTCTAAGTCGTCTATGGGCACCCGCTGTGTATTTTTATGCGCGATCTGCGCGTACGCATCGCTGGGCTTCATCGCCGGTTTAAGGTCGCTTAAATACATTTCAGTGGTTAGTTTGGCTATATCAAACTTTGAGTACAAAGAATGAATGTGATGACATAAATCTCGCAAACCCATTCTTTCGTATTTAGGGTATTTTTGGCAAAACTCCGGCAATATTCTCCACATCGGATGATTGCGGTCGTAGTCATCTTTAAACTGCTGCAAAGCAGTGAGCAAAGAGTTCCATCGACCTTTGGTAATGCCAATGGTGAACATGATGAAAAAACTATAGAGTCCAGTTTTTTCAACAATCACCCCATGCTCTGCTAAAAATTTAGTCACGATACTGGCTGGAATTCCAGCTTTGTCAAACTTGCCATCTAAATTCAAACCTGGCGTGACGATCGTGGCTTTAATGGGGTCCAGCATATTGAAGCCATCAGCCAGGTCTCCAAAACCATGCCAATTGGGATTTTCATTTTTCTTTTTCCGACCCTTTTTTTCTGCTTTGATAATCCAACTGTCTGAACGACCAATCCCGTCTTCAACCAGTTCTTCAGGCCCCCAAACCTTGAACCACCAATCGTTGCCATATTCGGCATCCACTTTACGCATCGCGCGGCGAAAATCTAAAGCTTCAGCAATGCTCTCCTCTACCAAAGCCGTTCCGCCTGGGGGCTCCATCATGGCCGCAGCAACATCACAACTTGCGATGATGCTGTATTGAGGGCTGGTGCTGGTGTGCATCAAATAGGCTTCATTGAATAAATGGCGATCCAACGAATGATTTTGAGAGTCCTGAACCAATACATGACTCGCTTGGCTAATGCCTGCTAATAATTTATGAACCGACTGAGTGGAATACACCATAGCCTCTTTGGGTCGAACACGTTTTTTACCCATGGCGTGGTAGGCACCATAAAAAGGGTGAAAAGCTGCATGGGGCAACCAAGCCTCGTCGAAATGCAAGTTGGGAATAAAACCATCAAGCATATTTTTAATGGTTTCAGTGTTGTATAAAACACCGTCGTAAGTGGATTGGGTCAATGTCAAAACTTTAGGGTTGATGTTCTCCGGGTTCAACCCCTTTAGCAATGGATTGGATTTGACTTTGGCCTTGATCGCTTCTGGTTCAAATTCACTTTGCGGAATAGGGCCAATGATGCCAAAGTGATTCCGAGTTGGCTTGAGAAAAACGGGGATTGCACCTGTCATGATGATGGAGTGCAAAACAGATTTGTGGCAATTGCGGTCAACCACCACAATATCGCCAGGTGCTACGGCGTGATGCCAAACAATCTTATTTGAAGTGCTGGTTCCATTGGTCACGAAAAAACAGTGATCTGCATTGAAAATACGCGCGGCATTGCGCTCACTCTCGCCAATCGCACCATCATGGTCGAGCAACTGACCCAGTTCTTCAACTGCGTTGCAGACGTCAGCTCGCAACATATTTTCACCAAAAAACTGGTGGAACATCTGTCCCACAGGGCTTTTGAGAAAAGCCACACCGCCAGAATGCCCTGGGCAATGCCAAGAGTAAGACCCGTCTTCAGCATAATCAAGCAGGGCTTTAAAAAAGGGTGGCTGCACACCTTCCAAGTAACTTTTTGCCTCACGAATGATGTGCCTGGCCACAAACTCGGGCGTGTCTTCAAACATATGTATGAAGCCATGTAATTCACGCAAGATGTCGTTGGGCAGGTGACGCGATGTCTTTGTTTCTCCATAGACGTAAATGGGGACATCGGCATTTTTTCGACGAACTTCATCTATAAAACTTCGCAAATTAACAACCGCAGGATCTAAATCGGGACCGGGTGTGAATTCTTCATCATCAATGGAAAGAATAAAAGCACTGGCTCTGGATTGTTGCTGAGCGAATTGACTGAGGTCACCATAGCTAGTCACGCCCATGACCTCATAGCCCTCACCCTCAAATGCCTGCGCAAGAGCACGAATGCCAAGCCCTGAAGTATTTTCAGAACGGAAGTCTTCGTCAATGATGACGATGGGAAAACGAAATTTCATCAAATGCTCCGAGCATTCCCACACAGAGAGGGGAAAGGAATAGTTTACTCGCCGAGCGCACTGATAGAATGCAAATACAGGAGAGGTGGATGAGCGGTTTAAGTCGCACGCCTGGAAAGCGTGTGAGGGTTAATAGCCCTCCGCGGGTTCGAATCCCGCCCTCTCCGCCAGTCAAACTTAATTATTTTTTAGCTTCATCTGACTTAAACCAGCCTGAAACCGTATCTGCTACTGAGTCATAACCTGACATCAGGGTTGAACAACCAGTGATAAAGAAGCTCAAACAAAAAATGATTGAAACAGATTTGATAGTTTTAGACATGATTTCCCTTTAAATGTTTTGAAAATTTTAAAACGCGATGATAGTGGATTTGTAAGATCTCACAAACTGCACATTTTGTATTTTAGTATTCAAATAGTCAGTTGAACTTCAAAGCATATCTGGCGATTGAACTGTGACCAAAATGGTTTGATCTCCGTCTAGTCGAGAGCGCGACCGAAGCCACCAGACCGATCCTTTTTTCACTGCACACTCAAGCTTTTGAAAGCCCAACAAAAGAGCAATGGTTTCTCCAAGTATCGGCTGATGACCAACCACAAGTACTGTATTTTTACTGACTGGCCACTGGGCCGCAGTCAAAAGCATATCGGCAGTACCTTGAGGTGTAAGGGATGAACTCAATTTATATTTTCTGCCCAAAGCCATGGCAGTTTGCTCAGTGCGCTTTGCAGGGCTGCATAGGATACGTGTCCCCTCTGGTAACTGACGTTCAAGCCAATTAGCCATGCGAAGTGCTTGCCTCTCTCCTCGTGGAGTCAGACTCCTGCTCAAATCATCTTCGCCAGGAGAGGGCTCATGAGCTTCAGCGTGCCGCCACAGTATCAAGTCCATATCAGTGCACTTTCTGGTACAGCTTCGTCAATTCAATTTGAGCGCTAAGACCAATAGAATTATCAGCCAAATGCTGTATTTGGTAAATACCGTCAGAGTCAAGTAGCCATGCATCTGCAGTGTCGTACAAATATGCAACCAAGCACTCATCAACAACTCTTTGTCTCAGTTTGGCATCTCTGACAGGCCAAGCAATTTCTATTCGTCGCATCATATTGCGATTCATCCAATCCGCGCTTGATAAATACAAATCTTCCTTTTCGCCCGAGCGAAAATAAAAAACACGTGAATGCTCTAAAAAACGCCCGATGATGGACCGCACACGAATATTGTCAGTAAATCCTTTTTTAAGTGCAGGGAGAATACAAGCACCGCGAATAATCAAATCAATCTGAACCCCGCGTCGACCGGCTCGGACCAAGTCCTCTGCAAGCGATTGATCTGTCAGACTGTTCATTTTCAAAATAATACGCCCGGGTTTACCACTCACACATGCCTTGCCAACTTGGTCGATAGCTGTGCGCATTTTGGAATGCAAATCAAAAGGTGCAACCCAAAGATGGTGAAGCTTTGGCAAGCGTGCCTGAGAAGCGAGTTGCGAGAAAACTTGCTCAATGTCAGAGGTGATTTGGGGGTGGGCTGTGAGATAACTTAAATCTGTATAAAGCTTAGCGGTATGAGCGTTGTAATTGCCGGTAGATAAATGGGCGTAACGGACAAGACGGTTGCCCTCTTTTCGGGTAATCAACAACATTTTGGCGTGCGTTTTCAGCCCCACAACCCCATAAACAACCTGTGCGCCAATCGACTCTAATCGCTCAGCCCAATTTATATTGGCTTCTTCATCGAAGCGCGCCTTGATTTCAACGACTGCCGTTACTTCCTTACCTCGAAGAACAGCTTCACGCAGCAAATCCATCAACTCAGAATCTATACCGGTACGGTAGATAGTTTGCTTGATAGCCAAAACATGGGGGTCATCAACGGCTTGACGCAGAAACTCTAGTACGCCCGAAAAACTCTCAAACGGTTGATGAATAAGAATATCTTCCTTTTGAAGCTTTTCAAAAATAGAGTCTTCTTGATTCAATTGGTGGGGATTGGAACCTTTGTGCGCAGGGAAAAGAAGAGTCGGCATATCGACCAAATCAATTAATTGGCTGAGACGGACAAGATTGACAGGTCCGTGCACGCAATACAAAGCCTGCGGGGGCAGCTTAAATTGGTGCATCAAAAAGTCTGCCAAACGATCTGAGCAACCGGCAGAGACTTCTAATCGAACTGCTCGTCCAAACTGCCTATGCGCTAAACCGTGCCTGAGCGCAGTTCTAAGATTCTTGACATCCTCTTCATCTACCAACAAATCAGAGTCCCGTGTGACACGAAACTGCGAAAAATGACCCACCTCCCGATCTGGAAATAAATCTTTGATATGCGAACGAATCACGCTTGAAAGAGTCACCATCTGGATTGATGAGCTTTTGGGCATATTGGGTAATTTGATGATCCTTGGCAAAGAACGCGGAACCTTAACAATAGCTATTTCATTTTCACGTCCAAAAGCATCCTTACCCGATAGTTGAACAATGAAATTAAGCGATTTATTTGCAACCAGGGGAAAGGGATGCGCAGGGTCTAGTCCTACAGGTGTCAGCAGAGGTTTCACCTCTCGTTCAAAGTATTGTTTTACCCATTTCTGCTGGGCGGTATTTCGCTCATCATGCGTAAGAAGATGAATCCCGTTAGCTTCAAAAACCGGCATCAACTCTTCATTGAAAACACGGTATTGCTCATCAACTAATTGATGTGCGGCTTTGGAAACTTGGCTGTAGGTGTCGGCAGTGAAAGCTGAACTGTCCGATTTCTTATCCAGTCCATGCAAATGCAAGGCAACTCTTACCTCAAAAAATTCATCCAAGTTGGACGACACAATGCACAGATAGCGCAAACGCTCTAGCAAAGGTACATTGCTGCGCCGCGCCCAGTCCAACACCCTTTGATTAAAGAGCAAGGTGCTTTCATCGCGATCAATGAATTCTTTCATAAGACCTTTTAAGTATCACATTGATGAAAGGGCATCAGCCAAAAAAGCAGCGCTACTTTTGGAAGTTTCTTCTTCTTGAGCTTCCACCATGATGCGTAAAAGCGGCTCAGTTCCGCTTTCACGAATTAAAACTCTGCCCTTGCTGGCTAATTTTTTTTCAATTTCAACAATACGCGACTGAAATTCTTTATGAACTCGCCAATCAATTCCTGGCTGTAATGGAATGTTCAATAAACACTGAGGAAATAGCGCAACTTCGCTCAATAATTCGTGAAGATTCGAATTTGAATGAATGCATGCTTGTAGTATTTGCAATGCACTGATCAATCCATCGCCTGTTGAGTGCTTGTCAAGCATAAGCAAGTGCCCAGAACCCTCACCACCCAAAATCCATTCATGAGAGATAAGCGACTCCAGCACATACCTGTCCCCAACTTTTGATCTGAATAGTTTTACACCTAAGCTTTTCAAACCCTCTTCAATGGCTTGGTTAGTCATCAAAGTACCGACAACGCCCGGTATTTTTTCACCTATTTTTATCCTGTCTTTAACCAACACATAAAGGAGTTGGTCGCCGTCGTAGAGGCGCCCCTTATCATCAACCCATTGAAGCCTGTCAGCATCCCCGTCTAGCGCAATACCCAAATCTGCTTGATTTGAAATAACCGCATTAACGAGGGCCTGTGGATGCGTAGCGCCAACTTCATGGTTAATATTGACACCATTGGGTGAGCATCCTAGCGTGATGACTTCTGCACCTAATTCTGCAAAAATTTTGGGTGCTACCGAATATGCAGCGCCATGCGCGGCGTCCACCACAATTTTTTTACCTTTGAGCGTTAATTGCGTATCAAAAGTACTTTTACAAAACTCAATATAACGCCCACTGGCATCGTCTAAGCGCTTTGTTTTCCCCAATAAATGGGATGCGACCCATTGTGGCTCTTTCGATAAAGCATCCTCTACGGCAAGTTCCCAAGCATCATCTAATTTGGTCCCTGCAGCAGAAAAGAATTTAACGCCATTGTCATTAAATGGGTTGTGGGAAGCACTGATGACCACGCCCAGAGAAGCCCTTAGTGCACGCGTCAAATAGGCCACGCCGGGCGTGGGTATGGGGCCAAGAAGAACAACATCTACACCTGCGGAATTAAACCCTGCCTCCAAGGCAGACTCCAACATATAGCCTGAAATCCTCGTGTCTTTTCCAATGACAACTTGGGGTCGGGCGTCCAAGCGTTTAAGCACTTGCCCAACAGCATGGGCTAAGCGAAGAAAAAAGTCAGGCGTGATGGGAAATTCGCCCACTGTCCCACGTATGCCATCGGTACCAAAGTAAAGTCTCTTCATGCCAATCTTTATCAGGTTAATAGACTGTCTGCATTGTCGCAAAAACCTTTATCGGCCTGCCAAACCGACAGTGCTGCGATTGTTTCTGCAACAGCATGAACTCTTAAAATTTTTGCTCCTCGCTCTAAAGCCAACACAGCAGCAGCCAAACTCGGTGCCAGCCTATTTTCTACTGGCAAGCCACTGACAAGACCTAGGGAAGATTTGTTTGACCACCCTACCATTAAGGGAACTTCCAGACTGAGCAATTGTTGTTGCTTGCGTAATAGCTCAAAATTTTGAGTGAGCGTTTTTCCAAAGCCAATACCTGGATCAATCACTAAACGGTTTCGCTGAATTCCAGCTTTATCTGTTGATGCTAAAAGTTGATGGAAAAAAATTTGCACTGAATCCAAGACATCTCCCGACATAGGATTGAGTTGCATGGTTTGTGGTTCACCGTGCATATGCATCAGGCAAATACCGCATTGCGATGTTGCCACAGCCTCTATAGAGCCTGCTTGCCTTAATGCCCAAACATCATTGATGATGTCGACGCCCAAATCTAAAGCCTTTGCCATGGTTTGAGGATGGTAGGTGTCCACAGACAATGGAATATTCCATTTAATGAGTTGTTTCAATACACCTGAAATTCGATGCCACTCTTGTTCATGCGTAAGTGCACAAGCCCCTGGTCGAGTAGATTCACCACCAATATCTAATATAGATGCACCCGCATCCACCATTTTTTCAGCATGCGCAAGGGCTTGGGTATCCGTGGCGAGTTGTCCGTTGTTTGAAAAAGAGTCAGGGGTAAGGTTCAAAATTCCCATTACCCGAGGCTGAGAAAGATCGAGCTCGAATCGCGTCGTGCGCCACAAAGCAACATGGGGCCTAAGCCCCATGTTGTTTGTATCTAATTCCGAATTCATCAAGCTGCAGTAGGCGACGGATTCGATTGCACTGCTGGTGTACCGCCGCTGCCATCACCTGATGGAGGCGTGCGAGGCGTCCAATCTTTAGGTGGACGAGGAGGTCGTCCAGCCATGATGTCGTCGAGTTGATCGCTGTCAATGGTTTCCCACTCAAGCAAGGCTTTCGCCATGGCGTGCATTTTGTCTGAGTTGTCTTCAATCAAGCGACGAGCCAGTGTGTACTGTTCATCAATGATTCGACGCACCTCGGCATCCACCTTCTGCATGGTGGACTCGCTCATATTGGTGGTTTTAGTGACGGATCTGCCTAAAAACACTTCACCTTCATTCTCAGCATAAACCATAGGACCTAAAGCCTCGGTCATGCCGTAACGCATGACCATGTCTCTGGCAATTTGGGTGGCTCTTTCGAAGTCATTTGAAGCGCCAGTGGTCATTTGGTTCATGAAGACCTCTTCGGCGATACGCCCACCAAACAACATGCTGATCTGACTCAACATAAAAGTACGGTCATAACTGTAGCGATCGGCCTCGGGCAAACTCATGGTCACACCCAAAGCTCTTCCACGAGGAATCACTGTGACCTTGTGTACAGGGTCACATTTGGGTAATAACTTGCCAATGAGGGCGTGCCCAGACTCGTGGTAAGCCGTATTGCGACGCTCTTCTTCGGGCATCACCATACTGCGACGCTCGGGGCCCATCAATATCTTGTCCTTGGCCTTTTCAAAGTCCTGCATCTCAACCACCCGAGCATTGCGACGGGCAGCCATTAAAGCGGCTTCGTTGGTGAGATTGGCCAAATCTGCACCGCTCATGCCGGGTGTACCCCTGGCGATCACGCTGGGTGACACATCTTGTCCAACCGGAATCTTGCGCATGTGCACATTGAGAATTTGCTCACGCCCGCGAATGTCTGGGAGGGTCACATAAACTTGTCTATCGAAACGCCCTGGGCGCAATAGGGCGGCATCCAAGATATCGGGACGGTTGGTGGCAGCCACCACGATCACACCCAAGTTGGTTTCAAAGCCGTCCATTTCTACCAGCATTTGATTTAAAGTTTGCTCACGTTCGTCATTGCCGCCGCCCAAGCCAGCACCGCGTTGGCGACCCACCGCATCGATTTCATCGATAAAAATAATGCACGGAGCGTTTTTCTTGGCGTTTTCGAACATGTCGCGTACGCGCGCTGCACCCACGCCGACAAACATTTCAACAAAGTCAGAACCAGATATGCTGAAAAATGGCACTTTGGCTTCGCCTGCAATACCTTTTGCCAGCAAAGTTTTGCCAGTTCCGGGAGGACCCACCAACAGTAAACCGCGTGGTATGCGCCCACCAAGTTTTTGGAATTTTTGTGGGTCTTTCAAGAAGTCAACAACCTCTTTGACCTCTTCTTTGGCCTCATCGCAGCCGGCCACATCGGCAAAAGTCACAGTGTTGTTGTTCTCGTCAAGCATTCTGGCTTTGCTTTTGCCAAAGCTGAAAGCACCGCCCTTGCCCCCGCCTTGCATTTGGCGCATGAAATAAACCCAAACACCAATTAAAAGCAACATCGGGCCCCAGCTGACCAACAAAGTCATCAGAAATGAGCCCTCTTCGCGAGGTTTGACATCAAATTTCACACTGTTCGCAATGAGGTCACCGACCAAGCCCCGGTCGAGGTAGGTGGCAGTGGTTCGAACTTTACGGTCGTCGGTGGTGGTGGCAACGATTTCAGTGCCGCCCTGCCCCTCTTGAATCGTTGCTGACTTGATGCGTTTGCCTTTGACTTCATCTAAGAAATCGGAATAGGCCAAATACCCATTACCGGCCGCGCCTCGGGTATCGAATTGCTTGAAAACTGTAAAAAGTACCAAGGCAATCACTAACCAAACGGCCACTTTAGAAAACCAAGGGTTGTTCAATGCAGACTCCAGTCAAAGCAAAATTGTGGATAAGAAATATAGCTTGTGATCATTTTAGGCTTTTCAAGCTGAAAAGAAACTTTTGTGTCATTTGTGCCATTAAAGAAATATGGGTTTTAATTTAGAAGGGTTACTTTAAGCCAATTCCAACTATAAAGTTTTCAGATGAGTTGCTTCTGCTGGCTTTTGGTTTTATAGGCTTGACAACTTTAAATGTGTCCTTGAAAAGCTTGACTAACTGTGAGTAACCGCTGCCGTGAAATACTTTCACGACAAGCGCGCCTTGGGAACTCAAGTGCAAGACGGCAAATTCCACCGCTAATTCAACCAAGTGCGTCATACGCGCAGCATCCGCGGATTCGATACCCGATAAATTGGGAGCCATATCCGATATCACTGCATCAATCTTGCGTCCCGCAAGCAGCGTCGTCAGTTCGCTGGCAATCTCTGGTTCTCGGAAATCACCTTGCAAAAAGATGACACCCTCGACAGGCGTCATGGGCAAAATATCGAGTGCTATCACCGTTCCGTCCAATTCACCCATCGCGGCACCTTGCGGAGACAAACACCGCCTTGTGTACTGACTCCAAGCACCAGGCGCACTGCCAAGGTCTACGACGAAAGAACCTGGCCTGATGAGGTTGAGCGTCTCATTAATTTCTTTAAGTTTATAAGCTGCTCTGGCTCGGTAACCTTCTTTTTGCGCAAGCTTGACATAGGGGTCGTTCACATGGTCGTTAAGCCATGATTTATTAACTTTTTTACTTTGGGTTTTAACTTTCAAACAAACATCCTTAAGGTAAGAAGATAATACCCTTTATGGCTTATATACAACTTACCCCCGCACAAAGAAAAACACATCGCGCTCTGGCACATCACCTAGACCCTGTGGTGATGATAGGAAACGACGGACTCACCTCTGCTGTCGTCAAAGAAACTGATTTGGCACTGGCCGCTCATGGACTTATCAAGATCAGGGTTTTGGGCGATGACCGACAATCTAGAGAAGTCATTTTTAATGCGCTCGCAGATCAATTGAATGCTGCCCCCATTCAACACATTGGCAAACTATTGGTTCTGTGGCGACCACAGCCAGACAAAGAAAAAAATCCCAAGGAAGACAAGCAACCAGGACCTAGAGAGTTCAAGGTTTTGAAATACAGCAAACGTGGTGGCCAGCGCCCAGAAATGAAACGGGTGACCGTTTTAGGCAATGAGCGATTGACAGCTGGCGGACAAATTAAACGCGCCAAACCTAAAATCAAGTCTGTTAAAAAAATTGCCCAAACCTAGACTGCTTAAAGGTATGAAACCTTCACAATTTCATAGCCTTTAATTCCACTGGGCGCTTCCACTTTCGCGACATCACCTTCTTCTTTGCCAATCAAGGCTCGAGCGATGGGGCTGCTGATATTGATCAACCCAAGCTTCAAATCCGCCTCATCTTCGCCAACGATTTGGTAGGTGACTGCCTCTCCAGAGGATTGATCTTCTAATTCAACAGTCGCTCCAAAGACGACCCTCCCGCCCGCATCCACTGAAGTTGGGTCGATGACTTGTGCCATTGACAGCTTGCTCTCGATTTCCTGAATTCGCCCTTCAATAAAACCCTGCCTGTCCTTGGCAGCGTCATATTCGGCGTTTTCGCTTAAATCTCCTTGAGCTCTTGCTTCAGCAATCGCATTAATCACCCAAGGACGATCAACGGTTTTGAGGGTATGCAGTTCTTGCTTAAGTTTTTCTGCACCGCGCTTGGTAATAGGTAGGGTTGCCATCAATGTATCCAGTTAAAAATCAAGTTGTTAATTGAGCATGCAATTCTTGTAACGAATAAACATCGAGGTTGTCCAAATATTTCATTCCTTCGACAGCAGCTTGTGCGCCGGCAATGGTGGTGAATGTTGTCACACGAGCCAGCAGGGAAGATATGCGAATCTGCCGTGAGTCTGCAATCGCATTGCGACGTTCTTCCACCGTATTGATGACCAATGCAATTTCGTTGTTTTTGAGCATGTCAACCACGTGAGGCCGTCCTTCGGTGACTTTGTTCACTGCCACCACTTGCAGTCCCGCAGCACTGATAGCCGCGGCAGTTCCCTTGGTGGCAAGCAACACAAAACCATAGTCGATCAAGGCTTTGGCAATCAACACAGCGCGCTCTTTATCGCTGTTTTTAACCGTCAAGAATACTTTGCGAACAGGGTCAGTTGGGCGAGGTATTTTGGTCCCAGCACCTAATTGACTTTTAACAAATGCCTCACCAAATGATTGGCCGACACCCATGACTTCACCGGTTGATTTCATTTCAGGTCCCAAAATCGTGTCAACCCCTGGAAACTTCACAAAGGGGAAAACGGCTTCCTTGACGCTGAAATAAGGTGGATTAATTTCCTTAACGATGCCCTGCGACGCCAGAGATTTTCCGACCATGCAGCGAGCGGCAACTTTGGCCAACTGAATGCCTGTGGACTTGCTAACGAATGGAACAGTGCGACTGGCCCGTGGATTTACTTCCAAAACATAAATCACATCAACGCCCGCATTTTGCTGAATCGCAAATTGAACGTTCATCAAGCCAACAACTTTTAAGCCATGTGCCATGGCCGTCGTCTGGCGTTTGATTTCCTCTATGGTTTGAGCTGAAAGGGAGTAAGGCGGCAAAGAACAAGCTGAGTCACCACTGTGAACACCCGCTTGCTCAATATGCTCCATCACCCCAGCAATAAAGACTTGTACGCCATCACAAATGGCGTCAACATCACATTCAATAGCGTCATTCAAAAAACGATCCAGTAAAACAGGCGAATCGTGGCTGACCTTCACCGCTTCACGCATATAGCGCTCAAGGTCGCGCTGCTCATGAACAATTTCCATGGCTCTTCCGCCCAATACATAGCTTGGGCGCACCACCAAGGGGTATCCCAGCAGCGCCGCTTGCGCAAGCGCCTCTTCTTCTGTGCGAGCAGTGGCATTAGGTGGCTGACGCAAGCCCAGTTGGTGCAATAGCTTTTGAAAACGCTCACGGTCTTCAGCTGCGTCAATCATGTCTGGGCTTGTTCCAATAATGGGAACGCCCGCCGCTTCAAGACCTAGGGCCAATTTCAAAGGCGTTTGTCCACCGTATTGAACAATCACGCCCAGAGGCTTTTCTTTTTCAACAATTTCGAGAACATCTTCGAGGGTCAAGGGCTCAAAATACAGACGGTCGCTTGTATCGTAATCGGTAGACACTGTTTCAGGATTGCAATTGACCATGATGGTTTCATAACCGTCTTCACGCATCGCAAGAGCCGCGTGGACACAGCAGTAATCAAACTCAATACCTTGACCAATCCGGTTGGGTCCACCACCCAGAACCATGATCTTCTTGCGGTTTGTGGGTTCTGATTCACATTCTTGCTCATAGCTGGAATACATATAAGCCGTGTTGGTTGCGAACTCAGCCGCACATGTATCCACTCTTTTATAGACCGGTCTGATGCCTTGCGCATGCCTGAAGGCACGAACAGCGTTTTCATCGGTTTTCAACAACTTAGCTAAACGTCTGTCAGAAAAGCCTTTTTGTTTTAACTGCAAAACTTCAAGCTTGGAGAGCGCCGACAACTGATGTGTTTCTAACTCGAGTTCAATCTTGACGATATCTTCAATCTGAACCAAAAACCATTTGTCAATTTTTGTCAGCGCATAAACCTCGTTAACCGTCATCCCTTGGGCAAAAGCATCTCCCACATACCAGATTCGTTCTGGTCCAGGCTCTCCGAGTTCTTTTTCAAGCGTTTCTCTGTCTTGGGTTTTTTCGTTCAATCCATCAACACCCACTTCCAAACCGCGCAAAGCTTTTTGGAAGGATTCTTGAAATGTTCGCCCCATGGCCATGACTTCACCCACTGACTTCATCTGTGTGGTCAAACGACTGTCGGCCGTGGGGAATTTCTCAAAAGCAAATCGCGGTATCTTGGTCACCACATAGTCGATACTGGGCTCAAAACTGGCTGGCGTGGCGCCCCCAGTAATATCGTTGCGCAATTCATCCAAGGTAAAACCTACAGCCAATTTCGCAGCAACTTTTGCAATTGGAAAGCCTGTGGCTTTGGATGCAAGCGCGGAGGACCTGGAAACACGCGGATTCATCTCAATGACAACCATTCGGCCATCTTCTGGATTGATGGAAAACTGAACATTGGATCCACCCGTATCCACACCGATTTCACGCAAAACAGCCAAACTGGCGTTTCGCATGATTTGGTATTCCTTGTCGGTCAAGGTTTGTGCAGGCGCGACCGTGATGGAGTCGCCTGTGTGCACGCCCATGGGGTCCAGGTTTTCAATCGAGCAAACAATGATGCAGTTGTCAGCTTTATCGCGAACAACTTCCATTTCATATTCTTTCCAGCCCAGCAGTGACTCTTCAATCAAGAGTTCACTGGTTGGCGAGGCCTCAATTCCACGTTTGCAGATGGTTTCAAACTCTTCAGCGTTATAAGCAATGCCGCCACCCGTGCCGCCCAATGTAAAACTTGGGCGAATAACGACAGGAAAACCAACTGTTTTTTGAACGCTCCAAGCCTCTTCTAAGGTGTGGGCAATGCCTGATTGCGCAGAACCCAAACCAATTTTGGTCATGGCGTCTTTGAACTTTAATCTGTCTTCGGCTTTATCAATGGCCTGTGGCGTCGCACCAATCAATTCAATGGGTTTTCCAGTATGACTTCCCGTGTACTTTTCAAGAATGCCATTGCGCCACAAGTCCAACGCACAATTGAGAGCAGTTTGTCCGCCCATGGTGGGCAAAATGGCATCAGGTCTTTCCTTGGCAATGATTCGTTCAACTGTTGGCCAAGTGATGGGCTCTATGTAGGTGACATCGGCCGTGGCTGGGTCGGTCATGATGGTGGCCGGATTGCTGTTGATCAAGATGACCTTGAAGCCCTCTTCCCTCAAAGCTTTGCAAGCTTGCACGCCCGAATAATCAAACTCACAGGCTTGGCCAATCACAATCGGGCCAGCGCCAATGATGAGGATACTTTTTAAATCTGTGCGCTTAGGCATGCGTGACTACCATCATGGAATCTATGAAACGGTCAAATAAATACCCGATGTCGTGGGGACCTGGGGATGCTTCAGGATGGCCCTGAAAACTGAAGGCGGGTTTGTCATTCAGCGACAACCCCTGCAAACTTCCATCAAACAAACTGATATGTGTACTGCGGATATTGGGGGGGAGAGTTTTTTCATCTACCGCAAATCCGTGGTTTTGGCTGGTGATACAAACACGTCCATTGTCTAAATCTTTGACGGGATGGTTAGCCCCATGGTGGCCAAATTTCATTTTGTAGGTGGACGCGCCACAAGCTAAGGCCAATATTTGATGCCCTAAACAAATGCCAAAAATAGGTATGGCCTTTTGAATCAGCGCTTGGGTGGCAGAAATGGCGTAAGCGCAAGGGCCTGGATCTCCGGGACCATTGGACAGGAAAACACCATCGGGTTTCAATTTCAAAACATCATCAGCAGAAGTTTGCGCTGGTACCACCGTCACTTTGCAACCACGCTGCGCCAACATCCGAAGAATATTTCTCTTCACACCAAAGTCGTAAGCCACCACATGCAAATGCGCTTGGGTTTGCTGGCCATAGCCCTCACCTAAAACCCATTCGGACTCACTCCAAGCGTAAGAGCTATTCACTGAAACTTCTTTGGCCAGATCTAAGCCCGACATAGAGGCAGCACCCTTGGCGGCCTTTAATGCCAACTCAATAGACTGAGGCCCTACAGACTCGCCCAATGCCAGCGCAAGTATGGCGCCATTTTGCGCACCTTTCTCACGTAACAAGCGGGTCAACATACGGGTATCAATGTCTGCGATAGCAACACAATGATTACTTTTTAAATAAGAAGACAGATCAGTGTCTGCCCTGAAGTTTGAATGTGTCAGCGGCAAGTTTTTGATCACCAAGCCTGCTGTATGAACACGGGATGATTCAGCATCTTCATGATTGACCCCATAGTTGCCAATGTGAGGATAGGTCAGGGTCACTATTTGTTGGCAGTAGCTTGGATCAGTCAAGATTTCTTGATACCCCGTCATAGAGGTATTGAAAACTAATTCACCGACAGTCATGCCTGTGTAACCGATAGAAGAACCTACAAAGACAGTGCCGTCTGCGAGAGCCAAAATGGCTGAAGGGTGTTTTCCCTGAAGAGACAAAAGCACTCAGATCTCCGAGTTTGGTGACGCCCTAGCTGCATGAGAGCCAACTCTCATTGGCAGTTTTCAAGGGGTTGGCTTTGAGTCTAGCGAAGGGCGCACTGAGGGGTTGTGAAGTGCTGCATTATAGCCTTGTGACATTTTTAACTTTGATTTGGCTCAGTCACTCACGCTGGGTTGCACTGGCATGCAAGCAAATAGCCGCAGCCGCAGCCACATTCAAAGATTCCTCACCACCTGTTTGCTTGATTCGAATGGTTTGACAATGCTCATCAACCCATTGGGTACTGTGGCCTCTCCCCTCGTGTCCAAAGATCCAAGCTATGGGAGAAGGTAGTTTTTTATTTGCAACAAGTTCATCTAAAAAAATTCCATGATGTGAGCTTGTCAGAACAACAGACAGAGGGGTTGACTGTATCTCCTCAATACTTATATTTTCAATGATGTTCAAAGCAAAATGAGCGCCCATGGCGGCACGTACCACCTTGTGTGTCCAAAGACCGACAGAATGAGGCGTTGTCAGCATTTGCTTGAACCCAAAGGCAGCCGCGCTTCTGAGGATGGAGCCTGCGTTACCGGGGTCTTGCAGTTGATCGAGGACCACAGTGCAGATATGCGGATTGAAAGCAGGCTTGGTCGGCAAGCATGCAACAGCAGCCATCATGGGTGAAGAATTCAGACTGCTTAAGCCCGCCATCACAGACGCAGAAACTTGTAAAAACTTGCTATCGACATGGGACCAAGAGGTGATTAAATCTTGTCGACAGTCGTCTCTGAAAACCACGGTGTCAAAACGAAAACCTTTTAAGCGAGCCGCTTCACATAAATGGTCACCCTCCAACCATATTTTTTGTTTGTCTTTGTGCAGGCCCGAAGAATACGACCAATCACGCAACTCCTTGTACCAAGCGTTTTGCCTAGATGAGATTTTCTCAATTTGTACGGGGCTGGTCATAAACAGATCACTTAACCAAATACTGAGCAACGGGAGCGAAACTGCTTCGATGTAAAGCACAAGGCCCATGCTCTTTAAGCGCATTCAAATGAACGCTGGTCCCATATCCTTTATGGATGGCAAAACCATAAAGTGGGTATTGTGAATCTATCTCCACGCACCAACGGTCTCGTTCAACCTTGGCAAGAATAGACGCTGCAGAAATGCTTGCCACTTTTGAGTCACCTTTCACAATCGCTTCCGCTCTGATATCTAAAACGGGCAAACGGTTACCGTCCACAAGCACCTTCATTGGCTTGAGTCTAAGACCTTTAACAGCCCTTTGCATGGCTAACAATGAAGCTTGCAAAATATTCAATTGATCAATTTCATCCACGCTTGCCATTGCAACGCTGAAACATAAAGCGCGAGCTTTAATGATGTCGTAAAGCAGATCTCTTTTTTTAGGGGAAAGCTTCTTAGAGTCAGCCAACCCTGAAATGGGAGACATATCGTCCAAAATAACTGCTGCTGCGAAAACGGGGCCAGCCAAGGGCCCACGACCAGCTTCATCAACACCGGCAACCAAGCCCGGGATATCCCAATCAAATGATTTCTGATCAAGCGCCAACGATTTTTTTAACCGCACAGGTCACCAAATTGGAAGTGTCTTGAATCAGCTCTTGGTGCAGTTCAGTAAAACGTAATTTCATTTCTGCTGCTCTTTGGGGTTGCTCTAACCAAGTAGCAACTGCCTGCGCCAAAGCTGTGGGAGAAGCTTGGTCTTGCAACAACTCAGGTACGACAAAACTTTGGCACAAAATATTGGGCAAGCCAACCCAAGGTTGTAAGCGTTTATTTCGCATGATTTGCCAGCTTAACCAGGGCATGTGGTAAGCGACCACCATAGGACACTTGAACAATGCCGCCTCAAGTGTTGCTGTACCACTGGCCACCATGGCAGCGTCTGCTGCAGCAAGCGCTATATGACTTTGACCCGGCAGCAAAATTAAGTTTCGCGGGTGTGCATGCCTTGCTCGTATTTTTTGTATCAGCGGCATTTGTCCTGGGGCCACTGGAAGAATGAAAGCCGTATCAGGATATTGTTTTTCAAGAAGCAGCGCAGCAGACAGAAAACGTGGCGCAATGTGCGCTATTTCGGATGCACGGCTGCCTGGAAGCAATGCGATGATTTTGTGCTTGTTTTGCAGACCCAAACTTTTTAGTGCGTCGCTTTTAGGAGGCTGAAGGGGAATGGCGCTTGCCAAAGGATGGCCCACATAGGTTGCGGCTATGCCGTGGCTGTGAAGCAAAGGCGGTTCAAAGGGGAAAAGACATAAAACATGGTCAACACTTTCACGAATTTTGGCTATTCGTTCGGCTCGCCAAGCCCAGACAGAGGGGCAGACAAATTGAATCGTTGAAATACCCTGTCTTTTAAGCGCAAAAGACAAATCCAAATTGAAGTCGGGAGCATCCACACCCATGAATAAATCGGGTGGGGTCTTTAACAAGCGATGGTAAAGCGCCTTTCGAATACCTGTGATTTCTCTGTAGTGCCGCAAAACTTCGACGTAACCGCGAACAGCTAACTTCTCTTGCGGCCACCAAGCATCAAACCCCAATTTTTCCATCCTAGGGCCACCAATACCTTGCAATCCAATGCCTGGCCATAAGGACTGCAAGCTTGGGATGACCAATGAAGCCAGTAAATCCCCCGACGCCTCGCCAGCCACCATGGCGATGCAAGGGTTCAAATGGCTGGACATGGTAACAACTGAATGATCGCCTCAGCGAACAATGCCGCGCTGAGCTGAGACTGATGACAAAAAACCAGACACCAGTGAAATCACTTCTTTGCTGTCGGGGTGATCTTTGACCAATTGCTCAATAGCTTGTAGTGATTGAGCCAAAGTTAATCCGTCTCGGTAAAGAAGTTTGTAAATATTTTTAGCCGTCTGAATTTGTTCAGCATTAAAACCGCGTCTACGCATACCTTCAAAATTCATGGACCTGGCAATCGCAGGTTGGCCTTGGCACATAACAAACGGCGGGAGATCTGCAAACAACAAAGAATTCATTGCAGTGAAACTGTGGGCACCCAATTTACAAAATTGGTGCACCACTGTAAACCCACCCAAAATAACCCAGTCACCTACATGCACATGGCCAGCCAATTGGGTGTTGTTAGCAAAAATGGTGTGGTTTGCAACTTGACAGTCGTGCGCCAAATGAACATAGGCCATGATCCAGTTGTCATTGCCGACCCTTGTCGCAGCCGCATCCCCTGCCGTGCCTATATTGAAAGTACAAAATTCACGAATGACATTGCGATCCCCGATCACCAATTCACAAGGTTCGCCTGCGTATTTCTTATCTTGCGGGACAGCACCCAAAGAGTTGAATTGAAATATTTGGTTGTCTCGACCAATCGTTGTTCGGCCCTCAATCACGCAATGCGAGCCGATACGGGTACCCGCGCCAATGCTCACGTGGGGGCCGATGGTGGTGAACGGGCCCACCACGACCGAGTCATCCAATTGCGCTGACGCATCTACCAAAGCTAATGGATGTATTTCAGCCATATCAGCCCTATTTGATGGTGCGCATGGTGCACATCAACTCAGCCTCAACAGCCAACTCCTCACCCACCCAAGCCTTGGCTTTGAATTTAAAAATACCCGCCCTCATTCGATCTAAATCCACGCACAAGGTCAGTGCGTCACCAGGTTCGACAGGCCGCTTAAAACGAGCATTGTCTATGCCGGCAAAATAGTAAACCGTGTTGTCGTCAGGTACCACGCTTAAAGTATCGAAGGCCAACAAAGCAGCTGCCTGCGCCAAAGCTTCCAACATCAAGACACCAGGCATGACCGGTCTGTGAGGAAAATGGCCATTGAAAAAAGGTTCATTGATAGTGACATTTTTCAACGCTTTGATCGATTTGCCTTTCTCAAGGCTCAGCACTCTGTCAACCAACAAAATGGGATAGCGATGCGGCAACATTTTGAGTATTTGATGTATGTCCATGCTGTTGCCTCTATTTAGGATTGCCTGACTCTAAGTGTTTGATGCGTTCACGCAGTGAATGTAACTGCCGCAATGTTGCTGCATTTTTATGCCACGCTGCGTTGGTATCGATAGGAAACACACCACTGTAAGTCCCTGGCTGCAAAAGAGAGTGGGTCACAACCGATGCTGCTGAAATATGCACATGATCTGCTAGTTGCAGGTGTCCCAGAATGATGGCGCCTCCACCCAAAGTGCAGTGTGCGCCGATACGGGCACTGCCTGCAATACCCACGCATCCGGCCATGGCCGTGTGAGCGCCTACATGGACGTTATGGCCAATTTGAATCAAGTTATCGAGTTTGACGCCATCTTCAATCACGGTATCTCCCAAGGCGCCGCGGTCGATGCATGAGTTGGCTCCAATTTCTACCTGATTGCCAATTCGAACTGAGCCAAGTTGCTCAATTTTCAGCCAAGCTTTATTTTCAAGCGCAAAACCAAAACCATCAGCACCTATCACCACACCCGAATGAAGAATGCAATCTTCTCCCACAGTGCATGCTTGCGAGACAGTCACTCTGGATTTAAGCCAACTGCGCTTACCAATCACCGCATGCGCTTCCACCACACACATAGGCCCAATTCGCGCTGTGGGATCAATCTTTGCAGATGAGTGAACAAAGGCACTCGGGTGAATCAAGGGCTCATCATCTCGGTTTATCAGACTGGCCCAATACTGCGTTAATTTGGCCCAATAAACATAAGCATCTTCAACAACCACCGTGCTGCCTCGCTTGAGGGCTTCGTCTTTTATTTGCGTAGACACCACCACACAAGCAGCGCGTGAGGATTGAAGTTGGGAGCGGTATTGAACGTTACTTAAAAAAGTTAAATCCCCTTGGCCAGCTGAAGCCAAAGTTGCCAGGCCGGTAATTTCTATATCGCGAGATCCGTGCAAATCTCCGCCAAGGTGGTCAATGAGTTGCCCTAAAGTCAGACGAATCACGCCATCACTTGCCGGTGTTAATGGCTTTAATCACTTTTTCAGTGATGTCATGTTTGGGGTTGATATAAACAGCTTCTTGCAAAATCAAGTCGTATTTTTCAGCTTCAGCCACTTGCTTGACCACCTTATTGGCTTTTTCTAAAACCAGTTGCAATTCTTCATTTTTGCGAGCATTAAGATCTTCTTGGAATTCACGGCGCTTGCGCTGAAACTCTCTGTCTTGGTCTGCAAGTTGGCGTTGCTTGGTAGCTCTTTGTGTTTCAGGCAAAGTTGGCAGGTCACGCTCGAGTTTTTCTGAATTCGTTTTCAGCGTGTTACCCAGGTCAACCAGCTCTTTTTCTCGCTTAGAGAACTCTTGCTCCAATTTAGTTTGCGCAACCTTGGCGGTGTTGGCCTCGCGGAAAATACGGTCGGTATTAATGAAACCAACCCTGAAATCCTGAGCCAACAAGGGCAATGAGACCACAGACAAAGTACTTGCCACAACATAACGCAGGTAAAGATGTTTCATCAGAACGATGTCCCAATTTGGAATTGAAAAGATTGCATTCTATCTCCTTCAAATTTGCGAATAGGTTTTGCAACGGCGAAACGAAGAGGCCCCACGGGAGAAATCCAACTCAGGCCAAGTCCGAAGGAGCTGCGCATTTCGTCTAGCTCAATAGTGTCAAATACATTGCCAACGTCTACAAAAGAATACAACCTCAAAGTTCTGTCGTTCCCAACTCCCGGGAAAGGAACATAAAACTCTGTATTGAGCAAGACTTTCTTCGAGCCACCAATCGGGCACCATACGGTGCTGGTACAACCCGCATCTTGGGGTCCCAAAGAGCCCTGCTGAAACCCGCGAACAGATCCCAAGCCGCCAGCATAGTAATTTTTAAACACAGGGAAGTTTTTACCGTTCAATCCGTCCCCGTAACCCACCTCAGCATTGACGGCCAAAGTGTACTTTTTGCCTAAAGGGAAAAATTCTTGAAATTGGGCGTTATTTCGGTAATAACGTAAATCTCCCACACCCACCTCGCCGTTGAGTCGAACCAACCGACCTTTGCTTGGCGCCAATACACTGTCTCTGCTGTCTCTGGCCCAACCCACACTGAGAGGAATAGATTGGCTGGTTGCACCAAATTCTTTAATGTATGTGTTGTACGCGTTGGGCATATTGGCACCCGTTGTGATGCGGGTTTGCTCAAAATTTGCACTGACAAAGACAGTGTCAATTTCCGCGAAGGGGATACCAAAAGTCACGCCTGCACCTGAGGTAGCCAAACTGTAGTTGCCACTGTCAACCAGGTACGGTTTACTCGAGCGGCTGTAAACGTTGAGCGTTCTGGAAACACCATCGACAGTGAAATAAGGATCCGTGGTGCTGACATTCAATACCCTGTTGTACTTGCTGGTATTGACTTGAATACCTAAAGCGTTACCAGTGCCAAAGAAGTTATCTTGACTGATGCCAAATGAAAGAAAAAGTTTTTCAGCACTTGAAAAACCTGCACCCAATTGCAGCGAGCCAGTGGGTTTTTCAGCAACTTTTAAATTAATGTCCACCTGATCCGGAGAACCCGGTACTTCCTGGGTATCGATAGCAACCTCGGTGAAATAACCCAAACGATCTACTCGGTCACGAGACAAGCGAATACGCTCGCCGTCATACCAAGACGACTCCATCTGCCTGAACTCGCGACGAATGATGTCATCTTTGGTGCGGTCGTTACCGGAAATATTGATTCGCCGGACATAGGCCCTGCGCGATGGATCGGCTTGCAAAACGACCTGAACTTGGTTGGTGGCGCGATCGACCTCTGTACGAGGCTCAACTCGCGCAAATGCAAAACCGAAATTACCGAAGTAGTCGGAAAATGCCTTGATGGTTTGCACCACATCCGATTGGTTGTAAGGCTGGCCGGGTTTAATTGAAATCAGCGACTTAAATTCGCTGTCACGACCCAAGTAATAGCCCTCCAACATGATGCGCGACACCACAAAACTGTTTCCTTCTGTGACGTTGATGGTGATGCTGATGTCTTGCTTGTTGGCAGAAATAGCTACTTGAGTGGAGTCGACTCGAAACTCGAGATAGCCTCTAGAAAGATAATAGGACTTGATGGATTCCAAATCTGCATTCAGTTTGGCCTGAGCGTAACGGTCTGATTTGGTATACCAAGCCATGTAGTTGGGTTCCGACAAGTCCATTTGATCTTTAAGCGTTGACTCGTCAAAAGCCTTTGTGCCCACAATGCGCAAAGACTTGATGCGAGCCACATCACCCTCAACCACCGTGAAGTTCAAGTTCACGCGGTTACGGTCAGATGGGGTAACCGTGGTTACCACCTCAGCGCCATATAAACTTTTATTGATGTACTGACGCTTTAACTCTTGCTCGGCTCTGTCAGTCAAGGCTTTGTCATAACTGCGGCCCTCTGACAAGCCAATATCTTTGAGCGCTTTACGCAAAGTATCTTTGTCAAACTCTTTGATGCCAACAAAATCTACGGCTCCAATGATGGGCCGCTCTTCAACAATGACAATCACAAGGCCTGCACTTACTTCAATGCGCACATCTTTAAACAAACCAAGCGCAAAAAGATTGCGAATAGCCAGCGTACCTTTTTCATCACTGTAGTTTTCACCTACACGAAAAGGCACGGTTGCCAAAACAGTGCCTGGTTCAATTCGTTGAAGCCCCTCAATACGAATATCCTTAATTTGGAAAGGCTCGACAGCTTTGGCTGCAGGCCATAAACAAAGTGATATGAGCAAAACAAAAATATATTTAAGGACAACAAAGGATAGATTTGAGTTCATAAAAAAGGTGTGGGGAGAGGGATTATTTATGGGCATCAAGTCAACCACCGCATAACATCGTTAAACAACGCCGCGAACATCATGAGAGCCACCATGGAAATACCCATGACCTGCAATCGCTCGAGCCACACTTGGGAGGGCGCACTTCCAGTGACTGACTCCCAAAGATAATACATCAGGTGCCCGCCATCGAGCATAGGGATAGGCAGCAGATTTAAAAGCCCGACGCTCAGGCTGATCAGAGCGACGAATTGGACAAAAGAACGCCAGCCCTGCTCAGCAGTTTTTCCTGCATATTCCGCCATGGTCAAGGGCCCACTCAATTGTTGCCATCCGCTGTTGGTGGTGATCAATTTGCCCACGGCAATAAATGTCATTTTTGATTGCAGCAAAAGAGTGTTGAAGGCTATGTCCATTCCGTCCGCAAAACCGTGCTGAACCAAAACCATTTCGGTGTCGCGTCCAATTACCGCTTCAATTTTCGAGATGCGCCTGCCATCAACCTCTCTCACGTCGGGGAGCATGCTCAGCATAAAAGTTTTTCCATCAGCCCTTTGGATTTCCCAGGCCTGGACCGCTGAAGCAGACCGAATAAGTTGAATCACTTGTTGAGCGTCATTGACCATGCGACCATCAATCTTTAAGACCAAATCGCCCTCTAACAAACCTGCCTTGGCAGCCGGCCCCGCTTTAAGAACTTTGACAATATAGGGCTTGCTGTAAGCACCAGTCATGCCCAGTCGCGCCATGCCCGAGCCTGTTGTGTCGTCCTTGATATCGGCAACCAAAATAGCAATCGCCCTTGGCGCATCTCTTGGAGGCGATGAAACTTCTAATTCAAAATTATTTCGCTCATGGACGGCCATGTCTATGAGCCACCTCAGGTGTTCCATGCTTTGAACCGTCTGCCATTCATCTGCTTGGATAGAAAATTTTCTAACCAGGTCACCACTTCGCAGGCCAGCCGATTCGGCTATTGAACCCGTTGCTGGCGTTGCAATGATGGCAGCAGCTTGCTGAGTCCCCACCCATTGCACAAGCGCATACAAAAAAAGCGTCAACAATAAATTAGCCAAAGGGCCAGCAGCCACGATGCAAGACCTGGCCCACAAGGATTGGCGATTGAAAGCGTTTTGTGTTTCGCTTGGCGTCACCTCTTGATCGCGCTCATCCAGCATCTTGATAAAACCACCCAATGGCAGAGCGCACACAGTGAACTCTGTAGGCAGGTTCAGTCCAGGTTGAGGTCGAGTCCAGCGCAACAAGGGTTTGCCAAAACCTATGGAAAAACGTAAAACCCGCACCTTGAACCACAAAGCTGCCCGGTAGTGTCCGTACTCGTGCACAAAAATAACAACCGTCAGCGCAACCAAAAAAGCCAGTAAGGTGTTCATCATGTCTGTGCGCTATGCAAGGTCCGAAATAAATTGCTTTGCTGACCATCGAGAGCGCTGATCTAACTCAAGCAAGTCTTCCAAGCCAGTAATGGCTGTGGGCAATACCCTCTCCAGCATTGCCATATTCAAGAGGTGAATTTGATCAAAACGTATTTGCTTGTCCAAAAATGCAGCCACAGCGACTTCATTGGCCGCATTCAAAACCGTGGTGGTTCCAGGTGCTGCGTCCAAGGCTTGCCAAGCCAGTTTCAAACTGGGAAAGCGCTCATGATGCCCATGATCTTCAAAAGACTCAAAGCTCATCGCGGGCAATTGCCTGAAGTCTAAATTTGCAGCCCCCGAGGCCATTCTCTGGGGCCAAGACAGTCCGTAAGCGATAGGCACGCGCATATCGGGAGTACCCAGTTGCGCAACCACAGAACCGTCAACAAACTGCACCATGGAATGCACAATGCTTTGAGGGTGAATGACAACCTCGATACGGTCAGGTGCCATGCCAAACAAATACTTGGCCTCGATCACCTCCAAGGCTTTATTCATCATGGTGGCTGAATCGACAGATATTTTTCTGCCCATCACCCAGTTGGGATGCGCACACGCCTGCTCTGGGGTGACATCACGCAAAGTCAGCGGGTCTCGAGAGCGAAAGGGCCCACCAGAAGCTGTCAGGATAATTTTGTCAACACTTTGCGCCCAAGAGGATGGGTCGTGTGGCAATGCTTGAAAAACTGCAGAGTGTTCGCTGTCGATAGGCAAGAGTTGGGCGCCGCCTGATTTGACTGCATCAAGAAAAAGTTGACCACCGACAACCAATGCCTCCTTATTGGCCAATAGAAGTCTTTTACCCGACTTAGCCGCCGACAAGCAAGAAGGCAAACCAGCAGCACCCACAATAGCGGCCATCACCGTGTTAACACGCTCATCACAAGCCACCTCGACCAAGGCACTCGCACCGCTCAGCACTTGTGTGGGTAAATTTTCAGCGCGTAATTTGTCTCGCAGCAAATTGGCAGCGCTCTCTTCGACCATCACAGCAAACAGGGGTTTAAATTGCGCGCATTGGGCAAGCATTACATCGACTTGTTTCGCCCCTGTGAGGGCGAAAATCTGAAATTTATCTGGGTGGCGAGAAACCACATCCAAAGTGTTTACGCCTATCGAGCCAGTTGAACCCAAAACAGTCAGCATTTGTGTCATGGCTTTCATAACAAAGCCAACATGACCGCCAGCGGCAGAGTTGGCAACAGTGCATCTATGCGGTCGAGTATGCCACCGTGGCCTGGTAGCAATTGGCTGCTGTCTTTGGCACCGGCACTGCGCTTAACCAATGACTCAACCAAGTCCCCCACTACGCTCATCATCACCAAAAATATCAAGCCCAGAATGAAAACGACAAAGCCATGGGCATAGAGCCGATCAAATAGGCTTTGAGAAGGCAAAGAGAAATACTCAACGACTGCCAGCCAACTGAACCCCATGAAAAATACACCCAGCATGGCACCCCCCACACCTTCCCAAGTTTTCCCAGGGCTGATTTCAGAGGCTAATTTATGCTGTCCCCAGGCTTTACCCGAAAAATAGGCGGCTATATCGGCCATCCACACCAACAAAAGAACAGATAGCAAGAAATCAATACCGGAGGTTTTGCAGGCAACCAAAGCCAACCACGTGAGGCACAAAGCCATGGCGCCACCCGCACACCTGAGAAGTGCAGGAATTCGATTCCACAGCGCAACCCCTCCCGCCAGTAAAAAAGCCCCCAACAAAACCCAAACTGCGCCAACCATTAACCAAAAAATACGGTCAAAGTAAATCAGCAAGTTGAGTTGCCAGACAGAACAACAAAATATTGCACAGGCAGCGGTAATCCATAAAGCTTTGTAGCGACTGAGGCTGTTGAGCCTGCCCCACTCCCAAGCAGCCGCACTGATTAAGACCAAACCAGCCAAAGCTGTCCAAAAAATATCTGGGTGAAAAAGGGCAGGAAACAAAAAACCCAATAACACCAAGGCGGTAATGATGCGTTGCTTAAGCATGCAAACTCATCTCTTAGACCGCCATGATTTCTTGTTCTTTCGATGCCATGAGTTTGTCGATATCAACAATATGCTTGTCAGTGACCTTTTGAATGTCTGACTCGGCACGTTTTTGATCGTCCTCGGAAGCCAGCTTATCTTTTACCAACTTTTTAACGGATTCATTTGCATCGCGGCGCAAATTTCGAATCGCTACTTTGGCATTTTCACCTTCGGTTCGAACCACTTTGGTCATTTCTTTGCGGCGCTCTTCAGACATAGGCGGCATGGGAACGCGAATCAAGTCACCCATTGAAGCGGGATTCAAGCCCAGCTCGCTTTCGCGAATCGCCTTTTCAATCTTGGGACCCAGACCCTTTTCCCAAGGCTGAACGCTGATGGTGCGTGAATCCAATAAAGAGATATTGGCAAGCTGAGACAGAGGTGTTGGGTTACCGTAATACTCAACCATCACGTGATCCAACAAACCTGGGTTGGCCCGACCAGAGCGTATTTTGGACAAACTGTTGCTAAAAGCAGCAATCGATTGATCCATTTTGCTTTCTGTGTTTTTCTTGATCTCTGCAATATCCATCTTCTTCCTCTTTCAGATTGACAGACTTTAGGCAAACACCAGCGTGCCCTCGTCCTCGCCCATGACCACGCGCTTGAGTGCGCCGTGTTTAAAAATTGAAAAAACAGTGATGGGTAGTTTTTGATCACGACACAAGGCAAAAGCCGTGGCATCCATGATGCCTAAATTGCCTTGAATGGCTTGATCAAAACTGATTTTTGTGTAACGAGTAGCGGTTGCATCCTTGTTGGGGTCTGAAGTGTAAACACCATCTACCTTGGTGGCCTTCAAAACCATTTCAGCGCCAATTTCAGCGCCCCGCAGTGCAGCTGCTGTGTCTGTAGTGAAAAAGGGATTGCCTGTGCCAGCGGCAAAAACCACCACTTTGCCCTCTTCTAGGTATTGCAGCGCCTTAGGCCGCACATAAGGCTCGACCACCTGTTCAATGCCAATAGCAGACATCACGCGGGCAATAAGACCTGCCTTGTTCATCGTGTCAGCCAATGCTAAAGCGTTCATCACCGTCGCCAACATGCCCATGTAATCGGCAGTGGCTCGGTCCATACCTACAGAGCCTCCAGCAACGCCGCGAAAAATATTGCCGCCACCAATCACAACCGCTACTTCAACCCCAAGACGTGTGATTTCTGCGATCTCCTCAACCATGCGAACGATAGTGGCGCGGTTGATGCCAAAAGCGTCGTCACCCATCAAAGCCTCACCCGACAACTTAAGCAATATTCGCTTATAGGCTGGTTTTTTTAAAGTCATTCAGGCCTCCAATGGAGTGAGAGTTTAACGAGTTGAGTGTGGGTAAAAGAAAGGGGACTTTCGTCCCCTTTTTTAACTTATCAAGCTGATTGTTTTGCTGCAGCTACTTGAGCCGCCACCTCAGCAGCAAAGTCATCGACTTTGCGCTCGATACCCTCCCCAACCACATACAGCGTGAAAGACTTGACAGTGGTTTTAACTGCCTGGAGCATTTGCGCGACGGTTTGCTTGTCGTTCTTCACAAAGGGCTGGTCAAACAAAGAAACTTCCTTCAGGTATTTTTGAACCGCACCTTCAATCATCTTTGCAGCAATGTCTGCAGGCTTACCTGATTCAGCAGCCTTGGCCGTTGCAACAGAGCGCTCACGCTCAATCAGTTCAGCAGGCACCTCGGCGCTGGTCAAAGAAACCGGCTTCATGGCCGCCACATGCATAGCGACGTCCCGTGCAGCACCTTCATCGCCCGCATATTCAACCATGACGCCGATGCGCGTCCCGTGCAAATAGGATGTCAGTGCAGAGTCGCCATTGAAAAGTTTGAATCGACGAAAACTCATGTTTTCACCAATCTTCCCAATCAGTCCTTTTCGTACATCTTCAAGGGTAGGACCAAAACCGTCTTGGGTGTAAGGCAAAGCGCCGAGGGCTTCAATATCAGCAGGCTTGTGAAGAGCCGCCAATTGGGCTGCAGCTTGCGTCAAGGCTAAAAAACTATCGTTTTTAGTGACAAAGTCAGTTTCGCAATTGACCTCAAGCATTGCGCCTGAATGGCCATCGATAAAGCTGCTGACGACGCCTTCAGCAGTTACTCGCGAAGAAGCCTTGCTGGCTTTACTGCCCAACTTAACGCGTAACAATTCTTCAGCTTTGACCATGTCGCCTTCGGCTTCGCTCAAGGCTTTTTTGCACTCCATCATGGGTGCATCGGTTTTGGCTCGCAGTTCGGCGACCATACTTGCAGTAATTGCTGCCATAAAAACTCCTGTTAAATGAATATAGGTGTGTGTGTTGCGAAAAAGGGGCCTAACAAGCCCCTTTTGAATGGATCAGTGAGATTTAAGCTTCGGCGGAATTTTCCACTTCGACAAACTCGTCAGAACCTTCACTCACAGCTTTAACTATATCGGTGACAGCGTTGGCGCGACCTTCCAAAATCGCGTCTGCTATACCACGCGCGTAAAGCGTCACAGCTTTGGATGAGTCGTCATTGCCTGGGATCACATAGTCGATTCCTTCAGGGGAGTGGTTGGAATCAACCACGCCAATCAAAGGAATACCAAGCTTCTTGGCTTCGGCAATGGCAATTTTGTGGAAACCCACATCGATCACAAAAATGGCATCAGGCAAAGTTGCCATGTCTTGGATTCCACCAATGTCTTTTTCGAGTTTTTCAAGTTCTCGCATGAACACCAATTGTTCTTTTTTAGACATGGCCTCAAGACCCACCTCTTGTTGGACCTTCATATCTTTCAAACGCTTGATAGAAGTTTTAACAGTTTTGAAGTTGGTCAACATGCCACCCAACCAGCGCTGATCGACAAAAGGCACAGCCGCCCTTTTGGCTTCAGAGGAGATGATTTCACGGGCTTGGCGTTTGGTGCCAACCATCAAAATAGTGCCGCGGTTTGCTGCCAATTGCTTGGCAAACTTCATCGCATCTTGGAACATGGGCAATGATTTTTCCAAGTTGATGATGTGGATTTTGTTGCGATGGCCGAAAATGAAGGGGGCCATTTTGGGGTTCCAAAAGCGTGTTTGATGACCGAAATGGACACCAGCTTCCAGCATTTCGCGCATGGATGTAGACATAAATAAACTCCAAAGGTTAAGTCTGAGCCAGTTCTTCATTGCCACAACTTAAGTTTTAAGCTGAACAACACCTTGTGGGAACTGGTTTGGGATTTGCTTATCGCAAGGGACCTTGCAATTCAAAAGTAGGCTGATTTTAGCATACTGATATGCGCCAAACCCATGGGTTTTGCTAGCCGCGCCCCACGAATGGCATGTTGGTAGCCATCACAGTGTGAAAGAGCACATTGGCAGTTAAAGGCATATTGGCCATGTAAAGCACTGATTCACCCACATGCTTGACATCCATCAGTGGCTCTTTGGCAATGTCACCATTGGCCTGCAGAATGCCCGTGGCCATTTTGGCGACCATCTCAGTCGCTGCGTTGCCAATATCAATTTGTCCCACTGCGATTCCATATTTGCGCCCATCAAGAGCAGCGGTTTTGGTCAACCCTGTGACTGCATGTTTGGTTGCGGTGTAAGCAATCGAGTTGGGTCGCGGCGTATATGCAGAAATAGACCCATTGTTGATGATTCTTCCGCCTTGAGGGGTTTGCGATTTCATCGCAATGAAGGCTTGTTGTAAACAGTAAAACATGCCGTTGAGATTGATATCAACCACATTGCGCCATTGCTCCACGCTTAACTCTTCCAGAGGAACGCCAGGCGCACTTATGCCTGCATTGTTAAAAAGTAAGTCGATACGGCCCCATTGATTCAGCACTTGGGCAAAGAAGTTTTTGACAGCTTGCGGGTCAGCCACATCGGCCGACAGTGGCAAACACGCCTCGGGCAACAGGGATGCATGCGCGACTTCCTCCAAGGGTTGCAAACGCCTACCCACCAAGGCAACACGCCAACCATCTGCCAACAAAGCCAAGGCTGCAGCTTTGCCTATACCGGTACCAGCGCCAGTCACGATGGCTATTTTGGGGTGGGACATACACAAATCTCCTTTATGTTTTTTTAACGGCGACTTTTTGTTTTTTGTTTGGCGTTGGCCGCATTCTTTTTGACCGCCACTTTGGCGGCTGGGGGCGAAGATTTGGAGACATTTTTTACCGCGTTTTTACTGCTTCGGTTTTGAGATCGCCCTGACTTCCTAGGTGAAGATGGGTGGCTACGCAAAGGCTTATCCACCGAAGCAGCACCCTCCTCTGGCACCCAACGAAAGTCGATTTTTCGACCGTCAAGATCGACCCGACTGACTTGAACCCTGACCCTGGCGCCAACGCTGTAGCGAATCCCGGTACGCTCACCACGCAACTCCTGACGGGTTTCATCAAACTTGAAATAGTCGCCGCCCAACTCGGTAATGTGAACCAAACCCTCCACATACATAGCGTCCAGAGTAACAAAAACACCAAATGCGGTGACGCCAGAGACGGTTCCGCTGAAATCTTCCCCCAAATGCTCGCGCATGTACTGGCATTTGAGCCATGCCTCCACATCGCGGCTGGCCTCGTCAGCACGCCGTTCGTTGGCACTGCAATGCAGGCCTGCGGCCTCCCAGGCTTGCTGCTCAGCAGATGGTTTTTGCACAACGGCTGAGGATTTTTCTTTTAACCGTGCTTGTGCAGCCAAACGTCTGGCCAACTTCACATGCGCCTCACCTGGAACAGGCAGTCCTGGCAACTGATAGCGGCGACCCGTCAAAATAGAGCGGATGACTCGGTGAACCAGCAAGTCGGGGTAGCGTCGAATCGGGCTGGTGAAATGGGTGTAGGCAGGATAGGCTAAGCCAAAGTGTCCACTGTTCATCGGTGTGTAAATGGCCTGCTGCATAGAGCGCAACAACATGGAATGAATTT
The DNA here is from genome assembly GCA_945871945.1 of Bordetella parapertussis. Classification (GTDB taxonomy): domain Bacteria; phylum Pseudomonadota; class Gammaproteobacteria; order Burkholderiales; family Burkholderiaceae_C; genus Limnohabitans. Next base: position 7,873 of record CAMBXY010000001.1, on the reverse strand, counting down.
GCTGCGCATCGGGTCGCTCTTTGCTGGCTTGCGCAATGGCTTGGTACTGACCAGGCGTGGGGTTTTCACTCAAGGTGGCAGGCACACCCATGGCCTTGAGGTAGTTGCGCAAGGTTTCCCGTTTTTCCGGTGTCGGACCTTCGTGGACACGGAAAACAGCTGGGTGCTTGGCTTGCAAAATAAAGTCGGCGCTGCACACATTGGCCGCCAACATAGCCTCTTCAATCAAGCGGTGAGCTTCGGTGCGAACTCTGGGAACAATCTTTTCAATTCGACCACTGTCATCGCAAATAATTTGGGTTTCGGTTGTCTCGAAATCTACAGCACCGCGCTTTTCACGGCCCTTAAGTAAAGACCGATACACATCATGCAAATGAATCAGGTCTTGGACTCTGTCTTTGTATTTGGCTGCTTGGGGTCCTCGGGTGTTGGACAAAATAGCAGCTACATCGGTATAGGTAAAACGCGCATGACTGTGCATGACCGCTTGGTAAAACTGGTAGGCATGGACTTGCCCGGCCTCGTCGACAAGCATGTCGCAGACCATGCAAAGACGGTCAACCAAGGGATTGAGTGAGCACAAACCATTGGATAATTTTTCAGGCAGCATGGGGATCACGCGTCTAGGGAAATAAACGCTGGTTGCTCGCTCGTAGGCGTCTACATCGATAGCACTGGCTGTTTCAACGTAATAGCCCACATCTGCAATAGCCACCAGCAAGCGCCATCCTTTTTGCTTGCCAAACGTAGCGGGCTCGCAGTAAACCGCATCGTCAAAGTCGCGTGCATCTTCACCATCGATAGTGACCAGCGCAATATCGCGCAGATCGATACGGTCAACCAAGTCTTTGGCTCTGACCTTGACGGGTAAGTCAGCAGCAAGAGCCAGACAAGCGGAAGAAAACTGATGAGGTACGCTGTATTTGCGAACCGCAATTTCAATTTCCATTCCCGCGTCATCCATTTCGCCCAAAACTTCTTTGACGCGACCCACGGGCTGACCAAACAAGCTGGGCACCTCAGTCAATTCGACAACAACGACTTGACCGACTTGGGCATTGCCCGTCGCAGCTTTGGGAATCAGAATGTCTTGCCCATAGCGCCGGTCTTCAGGCGCCACCAACCACACACCGCTTTCTTGCAGCAAGCGACCAATGATGGGTTGCTGAGGCCTGTCAAGGATTTCGACAATGCGCGCTTCTGGACGCCCTTTACGATCGAAACGCGTGACTCTTGCAATCACACGGTCTCGGTGAATGACAGCCCGCATTTCATTGGCAGGCAAATACACATCGGATTGACCATCATCGCGCTGTATAAAGCCGTGCCCATCGCGATGACCCTCTACTGTTCCTTCGAATGTTTCAAGAAGTCCAGCGCTTGGAGTTGATTTTTGTTTGATAGAATCCTCTGCTTTCCTGAGAGCCCAGGTGGCGGAATTGGTAGACGCACTAGTTTCAGGTACTAGCGAGTAACTTCGTGGGGGTTCGAGTCCCTTCCTGGGCACCAATCTTAACGAACATCAAACAGGCATCCCAATCAAGTCATGCCCTTGAGCTTGAAGGATACGCACCTTGATGAAGTCTCCAACCCGATAGCTTTTACTTAATTTTTCGGGTGGGAGTAAGTGCACGACTCCGTCAATTTCCGGCGCGTCTGAATAGGTTCTACCTACACCGCCTTGTTTACCGAGCGCTTTGGCAGAATCTACCAACACTTGCATGGTGGAGCCCACACGGCGTTGAAGTTTTTGAATCGAAATTTTTTCGGCCACTTGCATGAAGCGCGCACGTCGCTCTTGCCTAACTTCTATCGCAAGCATGCCAGGTAAATCATTGGCCGTGGCGCCGTCAACCGCACTGAAGGCAAAACAACCTGCGCGATCAATTTGTGCTTCTTCTAAAAATTGCAGTAAATGTTCGAACTCTGCTTCGGTTTCACACGGAAAGCCTGCGATGAAAGTGCTTCTGATGACCAATTCAGGACACTGCTCTCGCCAGCGTTGCAAACGCTCTAAATTTTTCTCCCCATTGGCCGGACGCTGCATGCGCTTGAGCACATCGGGGTGACTGTGTTGGAAAGGCACATCCAAATACGGCAACACTCGGCCATTGGCCATCAAGGGAATTAAGTTGTCCACCGTGGGGTAAGGGTAGACATAATGCAAGCGCACCCAAGCAGAAAAAGGCTCGGCGATTTCAGCCAAAGCTTGGACCAATTCAAGGGTACGGGTTTTAACCGGTCGCCCGTCGTAAAAGCCTGTTTGATAACGCACATCCACACCATAAGCTGAAGTGTCTTGGCTGATGACCAACAACTCTTTAACGCCACTCTCAAACAAAGCTTGGGCTTCGCGCAACACATCCCCAATGGGACGCGAAACCAAGTCTCCCCGCATAGAGGGAATAATGCAAAAGGTGCATCGGTGGTTACAACCTTCGCTGATTTTCAAATAGGCATAGTGTTTGGGTGTGAGTTTGATGCCCGCTGCGGGAACCAAATCTATAAAGGGATCGTGGGGCTTTGGCAGATGCGCATGAACCGCATCCATGACCTCTTGAGTGGCATGCGGGCCCGTGACTGCCAGCACACTGGGGTGCATGGCTTTCACCACATTGCGTCCATCGGCTTGCGACTTCGCGCCAAGGCAACCCGTGACAATCACTTTCCCATTTTCAGCCAAAGCTTCGCCAATGGTGTTGAGGCTTTCTTGAATAGCGTCATCGATAAAACCACAGGTGTTCACGATAACTAAATCGGCGCCTGAAAAAGTTTTAGAAGTTTGATAACCCTCGGCACTCAACTGTGTGAGGATGAGCTCTGAATCTGTCAAAGCCTTGGGGCAACCCAAACTGACAAAACCAACGGTAGGCGCAGACATCAGCGCTTGAGTCCCATAGCGCTGAGCATCTGCTGCTGCATCTGAGCCAACATTTGCTGGGACTGCTCGGTGTAACTGCCCATCAATCCCGAAAGCATAGGCGACTGTGTGGTCATGACTTGCGCCCACAGTTCAGGAGAAAGATGCTTGCTTTGCTCCGCCACCTGCATTTGTAAATCGGTGAAGGTTTGAACATTTTTTTCTAAATAGTTGCCCATAAAACCTTGCATGGCATGACCATAGAAACGAATGATATTGGTCAAGGCAGCTTCAGAGAACATGGGCACGCCTGCGGCTTCTTCTTCCAAAATGATTTGCAACAAAATACTGCGTGTCAGGTCTTCGTTTGTTTTGGCTTCAACCACCTTGAAAGCCTCGCCTTGAACAACAAAAGCCTTCACCTCTTGCAATGTGATGTAACTGGAGGTTTGGGTATCGTAGAGGCGTCGGTTGGGGTATTTTTTGATCAGACGCAAAGGATTCGGTTCATTGGAAGCTGAACCAGGTGTGTCTGCCGATGAGGATGATTTGCGTGCCAAAAGAGAATCCTGTTTGGGGGGTTTGCAAAAGCGTCTTTGCAAAACGACGAGCAGGTTGAGGGCACAGCAAAGAGTGGTAGGCGCGATTGGACTCGAACCAACGACCCCCACCATGTCAAGGTGGTGCTCTAACCAGCTGAGCTACGCGCCTTCGTTGCCGAACCGGCGTATTCTAGCTCATCCCTGATGCCGCCTTGCGGTTCTAACACCCAAGACCGCCTTGACAGCAGCAAGCACCTTGGTCAGTTTCAATGCGTCACCCACCTCCACCGTGAATGTCATCCACGCCATCTCTTTGTTGGATTGCGTCTGAACGCCAATCACATTGACCTTGTCTTTGGCAAACACTTCTGAAATATCTCGCAGCAAGCCTTGACGGTCGTTGGCAACAATTTCTATGTCCACTGGGTAGAGAGCATCTGCGCCCAATCTTGTGCCCCATGTCACTGGAATTACACGATCAGGTGAAAAGATCGACATTTGAATAAAATTTTTGCAGCCACTTCGATGCACGCTCACACCTTTTCCGCGGGTGACAAAGCCCCCCAATGAATCGGGAGGCGCGGGTCGGCAGCACCTAGCGAGTTGGGTCATCAAGGAGTCCACGCCCACCACCAAGACACCCGAAGGTGCGTCAAGGGTTTTGCTACGCTGGGTTTTACGCAACAAGCGTTCATCTTTGTCGGGCAAGGGCGCAGGCGGGCGAAGAAAATTTTCGATGGTTTTCAATGAAAACTCATCTTTGCCCACCACTTCGAACAACTGAGCCGAGGAGGGAAATCCAAGTTGCTCTGCCAACTCGTCCAATTTGAGCGCTGTTTTTCCCTCGCGCTGCAACAGCTTCTCCACCGATTCACGCCCACGCGCCACGGTTTGGTTCACCGCCAGCGCGTTAAACCATGCCCTGACTTTGGCCCTTGCACGCGGCGAGCCAAGAAAGCCCAACTCAAGATTGAGCCAGTCCCGCGAAGGCCCACCCTCTTTAGCGGCAATCACCTCCACGGTCTGCCCATTACGCAGTGGGGTGGACAAGGGCACCATGAGGCCATCAACCTTGGCACCTCTGCAACGATGACCTAAATCGGTATGCAAGCTGTAGGCGAAATCAACAGGCGAGGAGTGCGGGGGCAATTCAACAATCGCTGCTTGGGGGGTTAAGACATAAATCTTGTCTTCGTCCACAGCCTCATGCGTCATGGTGTCTGCATGCGCGGCGTGGTGCAGTTCGCGTTCCCATGCCAAGAGTTGACGCAAGACCGCCATTTTTTTCGCCTGCGCATCCGACAGTGGCGCACCTGCATAGCCTTTAGAGCCAGCCTCTTTGTAGGCCCAATGCGCTGCCACGCCAAACTCGGCATGGGCATGCATGGCGTGGGTTCGAATTTGGATCTCAATCACCTGCCCTGCGCTGTCACTCACGACTGTGTGCAGGGATTGGTAGCCATTGGATTTGGGCTTGGCTATGTAATCATCAAACTCGTTGTCCAAAGGCTTCAACTCTGCATGAACCCAAGACAGTGCACGGTAACAATCCTCTACCGAAGACACAATCACGCGCAGCGCACGCAAGTCGTGCACCTGCGAAAAATTCAGCGACTTGCCACGCATTTTTTTGATGATGCTGAAGATATGCTTGGGACGCCCTTGCACTTGGGCGCTGATGCCATGCGTCTGGAGTTGATCTAGAAGCCACTGTCGCAATTGCTCCACTTGCGCTTCGCGCTCGGCTCGTTTGTCCTCTAACCAATGGGCAACCTGTTTGTAGGTGTCTGGCTCGATCAAACGAAAAGCCAAGTCCTCCATCTCCCATTTAATTTGCCAAATACCCAAGCGGTTGGCCAAGGGTGCAAACACCTGCAAAGACTCTCTGGCCACATCATCAAAGCCGGCTTTTTTGTGAGCATGCAAATAACGCAAGGTTTGCAAGCGCGAAGCCAGTCGCAACACCACCACGCGCAAATCTCTGGAAAAAGCCAGCAGCATGCGCCGCACAAATTCAATTTGCACTTGATTGTGTGCATCTCTCACCAAGCGCGTTCGGGCTTGTTTTTGCAACTGCATAAGACGCATGGTTTCCATGGCGAGTGCCGCATGGCTATCGCCAAAAGCCTTGGCAATCAACTCCTGCGGTTTGTTTAAATGCTCGCAAGCAAAAGCCAAATACGACGCAGCCTGCATGTCATCTGAGCCGCCCAAAGACTTGACCAACAAGGCCAAGGCATCCGCATGCGCCAAGCTGTTCTCACCGTGGTCGAGTGCTTGCGTGGCTATAAAGGGTTCGGCAAATGTTCGGGCCCGCTCGACGGCCTGCTGACTGGGCTCGAAGTCTTGGCCAATCACGGACAACAAAGTCTCCACGCCTAAGGGCGAGTCATCTGAAACGTCGGTACTTTTCATCGCGCAAAAAATTCAATAGGTGGGCACAGAATAAGATATTCCATCGTAATGGATTGGGGACAGCATGAACGAGCGTTTTTTGGCGGGCAAGACAGCCTTGGTAACAGGTTCAACCAGCGGCATAGGTTTAGGCATGGCCAAGGCTTTGGCCAAAGCTGGCGCCAATGTGGTGCTCAATGGTTTTGGACCCCACGAGCAAGCGCAGGCTGAAGTGACGGCTTTAGGTGTTCAAACCGCGTTTCATGGCGCCGACATGCGCAAAGTGCCCGACATTGAAGCCATGATGGATTTTGCGGTCCAGCGTTTTGGCCGCATCGATGTGCTGGTGAATAACGCAGGCATTCAGCATGTCGCAGCGCTTGAGAACTTCCCCACAGAAAAATGGGATGACGTGATCGCCATCAATTTATCCAGCGCTTTTCACACCACGCGCCTCGCGCTGCCCGCCATGCGCCAAGCCAACTGGGGGCGCATACTCAATATCGCCTCGGTGCATGGCTTGGTGGGCTCCGCGCAAAAGTCGGCTTATGTGGCGGCCAAGCACGGCATCGTTGGCTTGACCAAAGTAACGGCCTTGGAAACTGCAACCACGGGCGTGACTTGCAACGCCATCTGCCCAGGCTGGGTCCTTACCCCCTTGGTTCAACAACAAGTCGATGCCAAGGCGGCCGCCTTGAAGATCAGCAATGAAGAAGCCGCTCAAATGTTGCTGCGCGAAAAAGAGCCTTCCATGCAGTTCACCACCCCCGAAGAATTGGGTGAGTTGGCATTGTTTTTATGCTCTCAAGCGGGCAACAATGTGCGCGGCGCAGCATGGAATATGGACGGCGGATGGGCGGCTCAATAAACACTTAGCTGTGTTTTTCAACATCATCTGAAGGGATGAGTGCTGCTCACTTGACTTTCACTTACACGGAATTTAAGCGCGACTCTCTTGCTTGCAAGCTCTCGCTGATTTATCTTTCGGGCATGAAAAAAAATATCTACAACCCCGAATACGAAGCCTTTGCCGCCCGCTTGCGTCAAGCCATGAAAGATGCAGGGCTCAAAACTTCAGCCACGCTTTTGGCCGACTCTTTCAATATGCGTTACTGGGGCGAGGGCATCACCGCGCACGCAGCGAGAAATTGGATGTTTGGCGTGTCCATGCCCAAACAAGACAAACTCAAAGCGCTCGGCGAAGTGCTCAACATCAGTCCGCAAGATTTGCTGTTTGGCCCGCAACACGAGGTGCACTCAGCCAGAGAAACACAAATCTCAGACGGCATGGGGCTTGGTGACACGGAAATGCTCAGACAGTATTTACAACTCCAACCCGAGCACAAGCGCATGGTCAAGCAGTGGGTACGCATGTCGTTGGTGTTTCAACAAAACCATATTCCGCCCAGCAACACTTGCAGCCCGCGCGCCTAAAGGGGTAAAACCAACACCACAGCGCGGGCCTCTATGGCTTGACCTAGGCCCACGGGACCCAGTTTCTCGGCTGTTTTGGCTTTGACATTCACCTGATTCACGTCAAGTTGCAAAGCAGACGCGATGCGCTCGCGCATGGGCAATATATATGTCGCTAACTTTGGTGCTTGCGCCATCACCGTGCTGTCGATATTGCTGACATGCCAACCGGCGTCTTTGAGCAAAACACCTGTGGCTTCAAGCAACTTCCAAGAATCTGCTCCACGCCAACGCTCATCCGTATCGGAAAAATGCCTACCAATATCGCCCAAAGCAGCCGCACCTAACAAAGCATCGGTGATGGCATGCAGCAGCACATCAGCATCTGAATGCCCCAACAGCCCCAAATGAAAGGGGATCACTACCCCACCGATGACCAAGCGCCGCCCAGGCACCAAGGCATGTATGTCCCAGCCTTCACCGATACGAAATACAACACTCATGACAACACTCCTGGTCGCAGTTTGCGGTCATTGAGCACAGCCTCGGCCAAGGCCCAATCTTGCGGATAAGTGACTTTGAAATTAAACGATGCACCCTCTACCAACACGGGCGACATGCCAAGCGCCTCCATGGCACTGGCCTCATCGGTCAACATCTCGTG